>JAUZOU010000541.1 GCA_030706285.1 Bacteroidota bacterium | reverse complement strand
TGCTGGGGACTGAGTGTCAGTGAATCAAAAATGAGATCAACTGTCGATTGCTTTTTATCAGCAGGGTTGGCCGATCATGGCTGGAGTTACGTGAATATTGATGATGGATGGCAGGCTCCTGCTCGTACGTCTGATGGCGAAATCACGCCCAACGAACGATTCGGCAACATGAATGAACTTTCTGATTATGTGCATTCAAAGGGCCTGAAACTCGGCATTTATTCCTCTCCTGGCACGTTGACGTGCGGCGGTTATCTTGGCAGTTACCAGCATGAACAGCAGGATGTAAATACTTATGTTAAATGGGGTGTCGATTATTTAAAATACGACTGGTGTTCTTACAATAATATTTGTCCGTTGGAAACTCCAAACAAGGAAGACCTGAAAAAGCCATACATTCAGATGCAGAAATTGCTGTCCGGGGCATCCCGTGATATTGTTCACAGTTTATGCCAGTATGGAGTAGGCAATGTCTGGGAATGGGGAGAACAGCTGGGAGGACAACTTTGGCGTACGACCGGTGATATTAATGATTCCTGGTCCAGCATGAGCAATATTGGATTTAATCAGCAGGCTGCTGCTCCATATGCGGGGCCTGGTCACTGGAACGACCCGGATATGCTGGTGGTCGGTCATGTCGGCTGGGGGCCGTCGCTTCATCCGACGCATTTAACCCCTAGTGAGCAATATACACATATCTCATTGTGGTCATTGCTGTCTGCTCCTTTGCTGATTGGCTGCGATTTGTCGGCACTTGATGAATTTACATTGAGTTTGCTTACAAATGATGAAGTCATAGCGATAGACCAGGATCCACTTGGCATTGAAGCTGTACCTGCCTATAAGGATAAAGACTATGCCATTTACACAAAGAAACTGGAAAATGGATCACTGGCAGTCGGATTGTTTAATCTGACAGAGGTCGATCGGATGGTTTCGGCCGATTGGTCATTACTGCACCTTTCCGGAAAGAAAGCTGTTCGTGATGTTTGGCGCCAGAAAGACCTAGGTCTGTTTGAAGATGGCTATCAGACAACAGTCCCTGCTCATGGTGTTGCGCTGCTAAGGATTGACTAATCCGGAAAAGCATGAAGAGGATCACTCACAAACGGACAATAGGTATAGCCGCCATGATATTATTGGCCGCTTGTCTCTGCCTGGGAGTGATCATTCTTAAGCACAGGGCTTTTGGCTATGGTTACAATCCACGGCAGGATTATCAGTATCGCTTTTCTTCAGAGCATGTCAGCCAATGGACTGTCTCTTTAACGAATGGCCGGATTCTCCTGCCGGGGAATCTGGCTGATTATTCAACGGCCTTTCTTGAGCTGAACGTCCATTATACCCTGAAAGGACTTTTTGAACAACCGGAAGTTCTTATGACGGGAGGAAATGATACGTTGCGTCAAACTCTCGAATGTCGTGTTAAAGGCATACGGTACCTTAACATCAGCCAATTGATAAAACCAACGGCGAAAGAGATCCGGTTGACGTTTGACGGTTGCCGTTGTCGCAACGCTTCTGTCAGATTGATCGCTTATAAGAACCTTGATCCTTCAAAAGAACGGTTGCTGATTTTGTCACCGCATCCAGATGATGCCGAGATTGCAGCCTACGGACTTTATGCCCCCAATGCCCCTGATTGCTTTATCGCGACCATTACAGCCGGTGATGCCGGTAGTATGAGGTATGATGAATTGTTTTCCGACAGCATCCGTCAATATCTCGAAAAAGGGAAGATTCGTGTGTGGAATAGCCTGACGATTCCCCAATTGGCAGGCATTCCTGCGGAACAGGCCATCAACCTGGGTTATTTTGACGCTTCCTTGTCAGCCATGCATGATGATACGTTGGTATTGGGCTCATCGCGTTATCTTCATACAACAGACATCCGGCTGTTCCGGTCATCAAATTGTCATCATTTACCGGCCTCAATGACGCCGGCTTCATCGTGGCGTTCATTGGTCAACGATCTGGGCTGGCTACTCCGCACGATTCAACCGACTATTATTGTCAGCACTTATCCGGCCATCGACTATCATAAGGATCATAAATATACCACTGTTGCGCTGTTACAAGCCATGAAGGAGTTCCAATATGACAACTGCCAATTATGGCTTTACACCAACCATTACCCGTTGACTAAAATGTATCCGGATGGGCCAACC
>JAUZOU010000540.1 GCA_030706285.1 Bacteroidota bacterium | reverse complement strand
TAATGATGGCATCGGTAGCAATATCTTCGAGCGTGATGCCTTCAATTTTTGACGTTGTTCCGTCAAAATAGCGGCTCAAAACATCGGAGCTAATTCCGACAGCTTCGAAAATCTGTGCACCCCGGTAACTTCTAACTGTTGAAATACCCATCTTTGAAAGCACTTTCAACAAACCTTTGTTAACAGATTTGATATAATGGCTTTCTGCGGTTTCATAATCAGATTGGATTTCTTTCTTTTTGACCAGATCGTTCAATACGGCAAAAGCGCCGTAAGGATTGATGACGCTGGCACCATAACCCAACAGTAAGGCAAAATGCATGATTTCGCGCGGCTCGGCACTTTCTACAACAATATCGATCTGCATCCGTTTGCGGCATTCGATCAAATGATGATGAACCGCTGAGACAGCCAGTAAAGAAGGAATTGCCACCATTTCGGCATTGACACCTCTGTCGGTCAAAATCAAATAGTTATGGCCTTTATTGACAGCATCTTCAGCCATCAGACAGAGTTTGTTGACGGCTTTTTCCAGCCCCTTAGCTCCTTCTGCCAATGGGAACAGCATGGGCAGTTCCACGGTAGAGAAACCTTTGTAACGGATATTTTTCAGTAAGTCGAATTCCCTATTGGTCAAAATAGGCGTTTTCATTTTCACCACCTTGCAATGCTCAGCATTTGGTACCAGCATATTTGCCTGATGAGAACCGATAAACGTATTCAAAGACATGACAAGTTCCTCACGGATCGGATCGATCGGAGGATTGGTCACCTGTGCGAATAACTGCCTGAAATAAGCATACAATAACTGTGGTTTATCCGAAAGAACAGCAATCGGGGTATCATTTCCCATGGATGCGGTTGGTTCTTTGCCTTCCAGTGCCATTGGGATCATTAACCGTTCAATATCCTCTTTGCTGTAACCGAATGCGTTCATATAAGCATTCAGATTAGGCAGTTCCGTTTTCACTTCTCTTCCTGACGACAAACTGCTGATGTTGATACGATATTTTTCAAGCCATTCGCGATAAGGAAAGGCTGAAGCCAGTTCCTCTTTCAATTCGGCATCATACTCAATGTGATGAGTCTCCGTATCGACCAAAATCATCTTGCCAGGTTTCAACCGGCCTTTTTCCCTGATCTGGTCAGCTGGGAAAGTCTGAACGCCCGTTTCTGAAGCAGCCACCATCACACCATCTTTGGTAATCAAGTAACGGGCTGGTCTCAGACCGTTTCTGTCCAGCATACCGCCGACATAACGGCCATCGGAAAACAGCAAGGTCGCTGGGCCATCCCATGGCTCCATCAAAATGCTGTGGTATTCATAGAAAGCCTTCAGCTTGTCTGGAATGGGGTTTTTGTCATTCCAAGAATCCGGAACAAGCATGGATAGCGCATGAGGCAGAGTCTTTCCGGACATGACGAGAAATTCCAGCATATTGTCCAACGAGGCAGAATCACTCATACCTGGCTGCAGCACTGGATATACAGCTTCCATATCACCAAGAAGCTCTGATTTGAGGACACTTTCTCTGGCTTTCATCCAGAATCTATTGCCCTTAATCGTATTGATTTCACCATTATGACCCAACAAACGGAAAGGTTGTGCCAAATCCCATGTTGGGAACGTATTGGTACTGAACCTTGAGTGAACCAACGAAATAGCTGAGGTAAAGTTGGGATGCACCAGATCAGGAAAATAATCCCTTAGCTGAGTAGAACTCAACATACCCTTATAAATAATGCGTTTGGTTGACAAACTGACAATATAAAAGCTACGCTTTTCTGAAATAGATGAATTGGCAACAACCTTTTCAATTTTCTTTCTGGCAATAAACAATTTACGTTCGAGTTCTTCCGGTTTTTCAGGTCCTGTTACGACGATCTGACGGATGGCCGGTTCATTCGATTTGGCTATTTCCCCCAAGATATCACTATTCACAGGGACATCTCTGACAGCCAGCAAGGTCAAGCCCTCTGCCAATAATCCTTCTTTCAGCAAATCCATGCACTGATTAAAGGCTTTTGAAGCTTTCGGAAGAAAAACCAATCCAGTACCATAATGACCTTTCTCAGGGACCGGGATACCTTGCAAAAGAATAAATTCATGAGGTATCTGAACCAATATGCCTGCTCCATCACCTGTTTTGTCATCGGCACCTTCTGCACCT
>JAUZOU010000054.1 GCA_030706285.1 Bacteroidota bacterium | reverse complement strand
GTGCAATTGCTCGTATTGTTCCAGATATGTCTTAAATGCCTCTTCTGGCATGGCAGGAAACAGTCGGTTCATGATCCCTTCTTCCGAAATACCAAATGTGGCCATAACCTCATTTTGGGTCAGAAGTTTGTTTGTGAGTGATTTATAGCTATTAATAACAGCTTGTGCGATCAGCGGCAAGGTATCAGCAATCGTGCCATCCTGGTCAAAAATAAGAACTGTATACTTCATGTACTACCTATTGATTCAAAGGCAAAGGTACTTTTCCTGCTACAAAGCGCAAAAAAATAAATAACTCCGGGGCAAGCCCTTAGAAATTAAATTGAATAGACATTTTTTCCGGCCTAGGATCGGGGGATTGAACCACTTTATAAATAAAATCACATTGAAAGAGTCATTTCGAACAATAGTCTAGTATGATTTTCAGGATATCCCGTCCGTAAAGTTGAAGTTTTTTTTCACCAATCCCATTGATGCTTGCCAGCTGAGATAAGTTTTTTGGCAAGTTATTGACCAATTCTACCAATGATTTACCAGGAAGCACCAGATAAACGGGGCATTTCTTTTCAGCTGCTTTTTGGTTGCGCCATAGCCTCAGTGAATTGTATAATTCAGGATACTTAATGTCAGTTATCGCGACATCTTTAACAGGACGAATTCCGACATGTTCACTACCGATGTCTTCAAACGATTTTTTTAACGTTTTAAGACCTCCTCCGGCTGTTTTCCGGACAGGCGTTTTCTCTATTCCGGCTTTAGCTCTTGCGGATAAATAAGTAGAAACACTGAAATTAGATTTAATGGCCTCCAAACAAGCTTGTTTATAATTAAATTCATCGTTCATTTTTCCAACAGCCTCCTTGATACTGTTTTTAACAGCTTTGTTGTCCGTTTCCAGCACAAATTCTTCGAAAAAAGTATCATACAAATTAGAGAGCTTCTCAGAATAATAGAGACTACTTTTCCTAAGTCTTTCCTGAAGCATCAAATTGTATTCGACATCCGGATTAATAGCCAATAGTTGCTGCAGTTGCCTGGCAAATTTCCGTGAAACATCCATCAGCTCCTTTTGGCAATTTTCGTATACTTTTTGGCAAATAGTCATCGGATGCCCTTGAAGAATGGTTTCATTTTCTCTGATCAACTTAATGCAATATTCCAGTCGACGGATAATGGGAGAAAAATCATTCAACTCGATCAGCAAACTACGTTCAAATTCATGGCGAAGCGCATTTAACGTCTTTTCATCCGGAGGATTGTTTTCTATGCTGCGCATAAATCCCGTCACTGAGCCATCGGCTCTAAGACTATTTGACTCTATACGGGATTTCAAAACCATTCCTTCAAGAGTACGGCAACGACTAAGAGCAACATATACCTGACCATGAGCAAATGCTGCATTGGCATCGATAATGGCTTTTTCAAACGTCAGTCCCTGACTTTTATGGATGGTTATGGCCCAAGCCGGTTTCAGAGGCATTTGTTTATAGGTTCCGAGCAATTTCTCGACAATTTCTTCGGTATTCTCATCAATGGAATAGGAATAATTATGCCACTCAATTGCTTCTGTGGCAATTTCTTCGTCTTCGCCGGGACAAGAAACATACACGATATCATCCTCTATCGATGTAATGATCCCGATTTTACCATTGTAATACCGTTTTTCCCTTGAAGCGTCATTTTTGACAAACATAACCTGGGCACCTGGTTTTAACACCAGTTCTGGTTCGTTTGGATACGAATAGTCCGGAAACGTCCCGGAAATTTCAGCCGAAAAAATTGAAGCTGGGGCATCAAGTTGGTTCATATGCAGAAAATTGATGCGATTTGCCTGCTGATTGTGAGTGGTCAACGTAATATACCCTTGTTCATCATCCGGACTGAAGCCAGGTTTATATCGACTGTTTAATAAATCAATGGCCTCTTTATCAAGTGTATTTTCACGGACTTTATTCAGGAGGTTAATAAAACGCTTATCCGTTTGCCTGAAAATATGCTGCAGCTCGATACAGACAAATTCAGTTTTGCGAAGTGCCAGACTACTAAAGAAAAAAGGAGAATCATAATAAGACTTTAGTATCTCCCAATCTTCCTCTTTCACAACAGGGGCCAATTGCTGGAGATCTCCAATCATCAATAGCTGGACACCGCCAAATGGCTTGTATTTGTTTTTATACCGTCTCAGGACTCCGTCAACAGCATCAAGTAAATCAGAACGAACCATGCTGATTTCATCAATAACCAGTAAATCAAGGCTGCGGATAATATTGACCTTTTCACGGCTAAACTTATTGATGTCCTTTTGCCGGTCAGACATTTCTCCGCCGGCTGTTTTCTGTAAAACCTGAGGACCAAAAGGTAACTGAAAAAAGGAGTGGAGTGTGACTCCACCGGCATTAATGGCCGCAACACCAGTCGGTGCAGTAACAATCATGCGCTTTGGAGAATAGTCTTTCAGATGATGCAGAAACGTCGTCTTCCCTGTACCGGCCTTCCCTGTAAGGAATACGTTCGCTCCTGTAAATTGGATAAAGTCCTTAGCCAGTTGTAGCTGTGGGTTATCTTCATAGTTGATTGCCTGACAATTGTCTTCCATAAGTTGCCTGTTTGCCATAATCCATCAAAATTAGCTAAAAAAACGTCAGGACAAAAATTTTACAAATTTACATTATATTTACAATTATCATATATATTGTTTATTTATTTTTCTAAAACAAATTCAATATTCAGACTGCATGCGGTCATCTGTGTTTTTTTGATTAGCTTTGGGGTACGATTATTAAGTTTTCCTATTATGAAGTTTCTTGGACTAATTCCAGCCCGTTACGCCTCGACCAGATTCCCTGGAAAACCATTGGCTGACATCGGAGGTCAGTTAATGATACAGCGCGTCTATGAACAAGTCAAACCATGTCTGAATGAGGTTTGGGTCGCCACCGATGATGAACGCATCGAACAAGCAGTCATTGCTTTTGGTGGTAAAGTCGTTATGACGTCCGACCGGCATAAAAGTGGAACCGACCGTTGCCTGGAAGCATCGCAAAAGATTGGAGGCGATTTTGATGTCGTCATTAATATACAGGGAGATGAACCTTTCATTCAGGCAAAACAGATTGAATCCCTGAAAAATTGTTTCATACAAAAACCGGACACCCAAATTGCCACGCTTGTCAAACCTTTTACAATAAAAGATGGCCTTGTCGCCTTACAAAATCCGAATTCTCCCAAAGTCGTCGTCAATCTTTCAGGCCAGGCCATGTATTTCAGCCGTTCTGTCATCCCTTATCTGAGAGGTATCGAACAAAAAAAATGGCTTGAAAAAGGCTGTTTTTATAAACACATTGGCATATATGCCTATCGGCGGGAAACATTGGCTGAGATTGCCCTATTGCCACAATCGCCCATGGAACTGGCAGAATCCCTGGAACAATTGCGTTGGCTGGAAAACGGATATCAGATACAAACAGCAGTGACAGATATTGAAAATTTGGCGGTTGATACGCCGGAAGATCTGGAACGGATCAGAGAATACCTGAAAAGACGACTGGCTTGACGCCTGAACACTTCCGATCAGACAGATTCAACGGATTTGTCCGGATAAACATACAATAGAATCGTTGCTTTCAACGTTGTTACTGAAATAACGGTAAACCATGAAAATTTTTGAAGTAACCCCCAACGAGTATGACGCCATTTTTACAGGGGCTACCTGCTTCAATAAGGCTACTTTCAATTTATTGAATGCCTCTAAGTGCGATGAGGTTTGTTATCTGGTTTTCAAGGATAAAAAAGTCAGACTCGGGCTTGTGGCCGGCAGACAGGGAACAGCCCTTTCAAGTCCCTTTTCCGCTCCATTCGGAGGTTTTACAGTACTGGACTCCAAACTTCAAATTCCATATATTGAAGAAGCTGTCGATCTCCTTGAGACATTTAGCAAAGACAGGCAGTTGACCAGCATCAATATTATGTTGCCACCACTGTTTTACGATGTCTCTTTTCTGACTAAGGTCACCCATGTCTTGTATCAGAAAAACTGGCGATTAGATCAGGTTGATCTGAACTATTACTACAACCTGAGTGCGATGGACAAGGAGGAGACCAAACCACAAATGGCATACAATGCCAAAAAAAATCTCCATGCAGCCTTAAAGCATCCGTTTACTTTCCAGGTAGGTCATACCGCCGGACAGTTGGAAACGGCCTACGAAATTATCCGGCAGAACCGTGCCATCAAGGGTTTTCCCCTCAGAATGACGTGCCGGCAGATGCTTGATACATCCAATGTGGTACCAATTGACAGTTTTCTGGTAAAACTGGAGGATAAACCGGTTGGTTCAGCCATTGTTTATCAAGTAACGCCTCAAATACCACAAGTCGTTTACTGGGGAGATATACCAGAATACGCCGCTTTCCGTACAATGAATTATCTGACTAGCAAGCTGTTCGATTATTATTACCAAAATGGTTTCAGACTGATCGATGTCGGAACAGCCATGCATGACAATCTACCCAATTACGGATTATGTGAGTTCAAAGAATCTCTTGGTTGTGATATCCTGCCACGAAATTGTTTCGTCAAAGTCATCAACTAAAACCCATCTGCGATGAACCTCTATCTCAATATAAAAGAAAGGATACGTATCCGTCTTTATAAACGATATTCCAGCAAGACTGTCACAGTGACAGGAAAACCCGTGCTGAATCAACCGTTGCTGATCAAAGGGGAAGGGAAAGTGAGATTTGAACCGGGGGTAAGCATAGGTTACCCACTTTCGCAAGGTTATTATAATACCTATACCTATTTTGATCTCAGAGGATCTGCATCCATGATCAGTGTCGGAGAAGGTGTAAAACTGAATAACAACACTTGCCTGACGGCAGACGAAGCGTCCATCCATATTGGAAAAAACACCGTTGCTGGTGTTAATTTATCCATCCAGACCAGTGATGGACACTGCCTGAGCCCAGCAAAAAGACATCAGGGCAATTTTCCGAAATATTCGGTCATCATTGGAGAAAACGTATTTATCGGTGATAATGTCATCATTCTGAAAGGTGTCAAAATTGGGAGAAACTCGGTCATCGGTGCCGGATCTGTCGTCACGCATGACATTCCGGAAAATGTAATGGCAGCTGGTAATCCTTGTCACGAAATCCGGCCCTTGAGCTAATTGTTGTGGAACAGGAAGAAACAGCTTCATATAGTCAGATAGCCAAATCGACAGGTATATTCGGTGGGTCGCAGGTGATCAATATCCTGATTGGCATTATCCGCACAAAAGTATTGGCGGTTCTCTTAGGAACTGCAGGTATTGGTCTGGCCGGACTATACCAGTCTGTCATAGATTTTGTCAAATCCATCGCTGGGCTTGGATTAAGTTTCAGCTCTGTGAAAGATATTTCAGAAGCGGCCAATTCCAATGACCAGGAGCGCATTGCGCAAACAGTCACCGTCCTGCATAAATTAGTCTGGTGGACTGGACTGACAGGAATGATTCTGATGATTGCCTTTTCCTATCCAATCAGCCTGTATGTGTTCGGAGACGATCAACATGTCTGGCCGATTTGTCTGTTATCCTTTTGTGTCTTGACTGGCCTTTTGTCCTCAGGTCAGATAGCCTTGCTTCAAGGGACCCGTCAGATCCTGAAAATGGCCAAGGCATCTGTGTATGGCACCATCGGCGGATTTATCGTAGCCGTTATATTTTATGCATGGCTGGGCATTAAAGGAATTGTTCCGGCGCTTATCGGCATCTCGCTGATAAGCTTGTTTTTTTCTTGGTATTTTTCCCGACAAGAACGAGTTCAGAAGGTACAGATTAGCTTCAGGCAAACGATCTGTCAGGGAGGGGCTATGCTCAAATTAGGCTTTTTTTCCATGCTGTCTGGCTTGGCATCGACCCTTACATTATTATTGATGAAAAGCTTTATCGTGAAAGCCGGTAATCTGGATATGGTCGGACTGTATCAAGCTGTCTGGTCGATCTCTTTTATGTATCTAAGTACGATCCTCTCAGCCATGGCTGCCGATTATTATCCTCATTTATGCGAACTGAACGGTAATAATAAAGCTATGGTTAAATTTTCCAATGAACAGACACGGTTTGTCCTGCTAATTACAACACCCATCATCATAGCTGTCCTACTACTGGTTCCATTCATCCTGCAATTGCTATATTCTTCCAAATTTCTGGTTGCTGCCAACCTGATGCGCTGGCAGATTTTGGGAACTTTCCTGAAAGTACTGATCTGGCCTATTGGCTTTTTCCTGCTGGCAAAAGGAAAGGGGCTGCAATTTTTTTTGGTTGAAACGTCATGGTATCTCATTTATTATCTGGCAACACGACTTTGCTGGACAGTTGCAGGACTTGAATCGACTGGAATTGCCTTCCTGATCGCTTATGTGGTTTATTATCCACTGGTTTTCTTCCTGGTCAGGCCTTTATGTGATTTCCGGTTTACTCGGGACAACCGATTGTTGATGTTTGGCTTTACCATCTGTATAATAATCGCCTTTCTGATAGCATATTACTTGCATGGATGGCAAGGCTGGATCTGCTCAATCCTTATCTTTATGATTGTATCAGCAATTGCTGTCCGGGAATTGTTAAAACTATTTCCTGTGAACTGGTGGAAAGAAAAATTAATGCATTTAAAACGATGACGCCTCCACTTGTCTCTATACTCGTTGTTTCATACAATCAGGAAGATTATATCGGCCAAACGCTTGATTGCCTGCTGACACAAGACTGTCCATTCAATTATGAAATACTGATTGGAGAGGATTGTTCTACGGATCGGACCAGAGATATTTGCAAGGAATATGCTGAAAAATATCCGGACAAAATCCGTTTATTCCTGAATACCCAAAACAAGGGGCTTATCAACAACTATTTTGACCTGATGGAAAAAGCCAGAGGACGTTACCTGGCAGATTGCGGCGGGGATGATTATTGGATTGCTCCTGATAAATTAAGCCGTCAGGTCGCTATTCTTGAGCAACACCCAACTGTAACGATGGTCGGGGGAAACTGGCAGTTATTACACCAAAAAAACGGACTGATTGAACCGAATCAATCCGGAAAAACAGAAGATTGGTTCGATCCGTCCCGTTTTGGTAAACAGGCTGTGATTGATTACCTGAACAAGAAGAACTTTCCACCTGTCGTTTTATCGACAGCTTGCTTCAGAGCTGATTTGTTAAAAGGAAGCATGCAGGCTCATCCCGATTTATTTAGAGGTAAGGACGTTATCTGCGAAGATCTGCCAATTACCCTCTGTTTGCTGATAAAAGGTCCATTTTACCTGATGAAAGACGAACTGATAGTCTATCGGATGCTTGAAAAATCCGTCAGTCATTCCGACACGTTGGATGGTGTACTGAAAGGCTTCTCTCATCAGGCTTTCAGGCAAACAATGTCTCTTGCAAAGTCCCTTGGCATTTCATCCAATGGACTGAAACCTTATTTAGGCAACGTTTTGCCTGATTTTATTTATTATGCATTCATAAAAAAGGACAGAGTCTGGTTATCTCAACTATTGAACGATCTTCAGGAATACCACATCAAGTTGCCGCTAAAACAACAGCTCATGGTGCTTATAACGCATGGCAAGCTTGTTAATCAATTATTGGTGTATTTAAACCAATTTGTCAGAAATAACAATTCAATCAGCAAATAATGAGCAAAATAGCCATCCTATATATCGCCATTGGAAAGTATGACCGCTTTTGGAAAGGTTTTTATATGTCTTCCGAAACTTATTTTCTGCCTGGGTTTCAAAAAACATATTTTGTCTTTACCGATTCAAAACATATTAAATCGGATGTGCAGATCAACACATTACCAGCAACAGATCAAGGTTGGCCATTCAATACATTAAACAGATTCAACTACTTTCATCAGTTAGCAAATCAACTTTCAGGCTATGATTATTGTTTTTTCTTCAATGCCAATACATTGTTTCTTAAGCCTGTCACACCGGGCGAAATAATACCTGCACAAGAAGAGTCGTCACTCGTTCATTTATCCTGGTTTGTCGAATCTAATCTGGAACCTGCGGCCTATCCCTACGAACGAAATCCAGCCTCTTCAGCCTTCATTCCTGTAGAAAAAAGCCACGACTACTACATGGGCGGACTTTACGGCGGCAGTACCGAAGCCTTTCTGAAGATGACAGATGAGGTGATAAGCCTCATAGAAATGGACAAGACCAATCACATCATAGCCATAAACAACGACGAATCCTACCTGAATAAATACCTGTTGGACAAACGTCCGCGTTGCCTGTTGAAACAATATGGCAGGCCGGAAGAATGGGATACCCCTAATGACCCGTCCATCATTTTCAGGCAAAAAGAAAAAGTTCTTGGCTTTTTCTATCTGTTCAGATTAAAGAAAAAGCCGTTGTTGTATCTGCTCAGACAGCTCTACTTCAGAATAAAGAATCTAGTTAAGCACTCATAATATGCTGGTAGTCAGACTTACATCCGGAACAGGGAACCAATTGTTTCAGTATGCATTTGCTCTTTACCTGAAAGAACGGTATCAAGATGAAGTCTATCTTGATAAAAGTCCCTATCTGTACAGATATCCAGACAGAAAATGTACGATCGATATTGTCAGTGACCTATCTGAAATAAAAGATTGGAGGCTGTATGACCAATACCGGCATATCAAATACCGATTGGCTAAAATGTTATTTTCAATCAATCCAACTACCAAACACATCCGGGAATCTGCCTTGAGTTTTCCTAAAAACAACAAACTGCTTTATTTCGACGGATATTGGCAAACAGACAAATATATCCGTCTTATAACGGATCCGGACCGTTTATTCAGGCCAAAAGAAACCATGCCTGAAAGCATAAAAAACTATCAGGATGATATCCGGCAAACCAGATCGATCTCGCTGCATGTAAGAAGAGGCGATTATTTTTCACAAGCGCATCAACCTACTTTTGGTGTCTGCGATAAAGAATACTATGAAAAAGCCATTCAGCAAGCCACGGAGCACCTGGATTCATATAAACTGTTCATTTTTTCTGATGATCCGGACTGGACAACGAAACACCTTCACTTACCGGCATCCAGCTGTTTCGTCAAAAACGATGAGATTAATCCATTTTGGTACATTTACCTGATGTCTCTGTGTCAGGACAACATTATTTCAAACAGTTCTTTCAGCTGGTGGGGAGCTTATATGAACAAACAGGCATCGAAAAGAGTGTTTGCTCCGCTTAGGTGGACGCTGACCAGTGAGAAAACCCTGGCATTAGATGATTGGATCAAGCTATAAGAATTTTCTGGCTAACCGCCAAAATCCACGACCACCACGTCCTGAATACCAGAAATGCAGCCACAGAATAGATCGGCTAAGTTTGTCCCGAGAGGTTGGAAGTTGGCTG
Organism: Bacteroidota bacterium; assembly: GCA_030706285.1. GTDB lineage: Bacteria > Bacteroidota > Bacteroidia > Bacteroidales > UBA1402 > UBA8389. The sequence continues at coordinate 2,347 of JAUZOU010000054.1, read as the reverse complement.
ACAGCTGTTTGATACAACTCTTCTGCAGACCTGTCCGTCTGCTGTTCTAACCTTATTTGAGCTGCAACTGAACATTTTTTGAAACACAAAGCTCGCTGGAGATGATCGCTGGTTCTCCCGGACGGCATTGTTTCAACCAATTGTTGTATGCTCTCTAATGAACTTGAAAGAGCTTCAAAGTCAGAACTGTACGTTTTTCCGCTGATCGAATCCTGATGGACAGATACCTCATACAAGGGTGCTCCTTTAATCCAATATAAACGCCTGACATTCTTCAAAATACGAAAACCAAATTCAAGGTCTTGCCACCGTATCAGCTGTTCATTCCATAAACCGATTCTGATAAACAAGGATCTGCGAAGGCAAACATTGTGCGTTGATAAAACCGGGTCGAACAACTGTTCGGCCGGACTGGAAGAATGATGGTGAGGCCTGCGGGACACATGTCCGTCAGGGAATCTGAGTAAAAAAGAGAAAGCAATGGCTTCTGGGAAATGATGTTTATACAGATTAGAAAAAATGATCGACAAACTGTCCGGATACCACCGGTCATCCGAATCAAAAAACAACAGATAATCACCTGATGATAGTTTGAAACCTTTGTTTCGGGCTGCATTTGCTCCATGTCTGAGCGTCTCGGTCACAATAACCCTGAAAGCCGGCTGGTCATATCGCGTCTGAAATTTACGGCAGATTTCCAACGATCCATCCGTCGAACCATTGTCAACAAGGATCAGTTCAATCGGCCTGTATGTCTGCTCAACAAGGCTGTTCAGCGTTTCCAACACATTGTTTTCACGGTTATAGACTGGAATAATAACAGAAATCAATTGTTTGGTATCTGGCTGTTCCATGGTTTATCAGATTAGCCTACATCAGGTATGTCAACGGTTTAAAAAAAAGACCTCTTATTTTTCTGGTACAAAGCACTTTAAGCATTGGCAACGGAAGCCAGAACCAGGCCTGCAGGTAACGCTCGACAAGTCCTGGTCGCCCCGGTAAGCAAGCCCTATAGGTTCTTAAAAGTTGCCGTTGAGTATACAGCATATCAGGGAGCAAGGAGGCTGAAGCCTTTTTGACAATACGAACCAAATTGCAGAAGCTCATCTCAAGAATGACTTTACGTTGAAAAGGCAACAGCTCTTCATCTGTCTGATGTATACATGTTTCAATGACCACAAACCAGTCCTGTATTTGTTTGTGAGCATCGGAAGACATGACTGAGCCTTTGTTGATATAATGATCATATGTATGGACCCAGCTAAAAGCAATTGAACCAATTTTCCGTGCCGTTTCATACCCCCATAATTCATCTTCAAACATGATACCCTCTTTGAAAAGCAATTGGTTTTCAATTAGAAACGATCTGTTTATCAGTTTATTCCAGGGTGTAACCGGAACCAACTTTCGTTCCATAACTATTTGCCGAACCCAACGGCTGTTGTCTGAAAACTCCGGTAACTTGCCGTTCAATTGATACATGCTGTCAAGTTTTCCATTTCTTATAACAGCAGCATTGCCTTGAACCATATCCACAGCCGGGTGGCTTGAGACAACACCGGCAAGCGTTTCCAGGCAATTTTCGGTCATGACATCGTCAACATCTTGAAAAAAAACATACTGACCAGTTGCTACATGAATACCTGAATTTCTGGCTGCTGCAGCACCTTTATTTGAGGAATGATTTAACAGGATGAAGGAAACCGGGCCTGGATATCGAGTTATAAAATCAGAAATCAACTCTTGGCTATCATCCAGACAACAATCGTTTACCAGAATGCATTCAAAATCCGTATAGGTTTGGCGGGTAACAGCCTCCAAACAACGGTTCAGATAAGCTGAAGCATTATAAACAGGTATAATCAAAGAAATTTTCATAACGTGCTCTTCAGGTTGCAGGCTATTCTGACAAGCCAAAAGATCTGTGGCTATAAGAACATCAGTGGCTTATCGACCTATCCGTTTGTACAAACATACAAAATTCCGGCCAGATATATGGCATTCCATCTTATTTGACTCTGCCAGATTCAATTTTGTCAAGAAGACAAAGATACCCAAGCCTGTAAAAATCAAAGATGGATAATAGTGGATCAGCGCTATACAGGTTTTTCTGCATATTTGTTCGAAATAGAACAAATATCCGTAAAACGAGCGTTTGCAAATGGTATTTTTTTACCCTTTGGAAAATTCTGAATAATTTAATGCCTTCAACGATCTCTTTTCGCTGAAAGATGGGATTGGTCAAGTACTTTCTAGTTGCCATCAAGCTTTTCTGCAAAAAAATGGCATTCGAATCCAATCCTTTATGAATAAGAGGATTATCGATATATAATAGACTGACACCTTG
>JAUZOU010000539.1 GCA_030706285.1 Bacteroidota bacterium | reverse complement strand
GAACCATTTAACGATATAAAAAGAATGCCTTTGCTATTTTTAGGGCATGGCAGTCCTATGAATGCCATTGAGGAAAATGAATTTGTAACCGGATTCCGAAATATAGGCAAATCCATTCCAAAACCAAATGCCATTTTATGTATGTCAGCCCATTGGGAAACAAGGGGGACAGCGGTAACTGCCATGGAAAAGCCATTGACCATTCACGACTTTGGTGGATTCCCAAAAGCTTTGTTTGATGTTGAATACCCAGCACCTGGAAGTCCCGGATTGGCAGCAGAAATCAAGAAAATCATTTCAAAAACCGAAATCAGTCTGGATTATAAATGGGGACTGGACCATGGTGCATGGAGTGTGATCAAACATTTGTATCCCGATGCAAATATACCGATTATCCAACTGGGGCTGGACTATACTCAGCCCCCACTCTTTCATTATGAATTAGCTAAAGAGCTTTCGTCTCTTCGCAGAAAAGGAATACTGATCATCGGCAGCGGAAATATGGTCCACAATCTAAGACTCGTTGACTGGGAAAATCCGGACAATGGTTATGAATGGGCCGAAACAGCCAATAACTTATTGAAAAAACGGATTGAAGACAATGACCATCTGGCTCTGATCCATTACAATGAGCTAGGGAAGGAAGTACAATTGTCAGTTCCTACACCGGAGCATTACCTGCCTATGCTTTATATTTTGAGCTTAAAACAAGAAGACGAAACCATCACTTTCTTTAACGATAAGACCGTTTTAGGTTCTATGTCGATGACCTCTTTCCTGATTGACTCAAAGGAAAAGATTTCAAATCCGTCTTACAATCACGGCTGAAAAAGACATAGGTATAACACACAGTCGTCCATTTCGATCGGGGAAATGGCTTCAACTTCATTCTTTTTAATCACGGTAACACAGTCTGATCAAAGTGGGCAAAACCACCAGCAATAACGGTAACGCCACCAAAAAACCGCCGATAATAGCAATAGCCAACGGTTGATGCATTTGAGTACCTGTTCCCAAAGCCAATGCCATCGGCAAGAGTGCCACGATGGCACCAATAGCGGTCATCAGTTTCGGGCGCAATCGAGTGGAAATGGCATAGACGATGGCCTCATCCTTTTTCTTTTCTTTCAAGGCTTCCCGGTATTGCAAAAGCGTGAAGATGGCATTCTCACCAATGATTCCCACAATCATGATGAGCCCGGTATAACTGCCGACATTCAAAGGGGTTCCAGTCACAAATAAGGCAATGCAACTACCAGTGATGCCTAAAACCGAAATGAACAGGATGATGCAAGCAATGCGGAAGTCTTTGAACAAGGTCAGAATCACGCAAAAGACGAGCAGGCTGGCTGCTATTAGGATGAACATGAGTTCCTGAAAAGACTGTTGCTGCTCCTGATATGCACCTCCGTAAACAATACTATAACCTTGCTTCAGCGATACGTTTGAAGCTATCCGGTTCTTGATATCCGTCATGACACTTCCTAGATCCCGGCCGTTCAGTCTGGCGGTTACAATACTGACATTTTGCAGGTTTTCGCGCTGGATTTCAGGATCACCTGCAATCAGTCTGACACTAGCCAGACCGGTCATCGGTATCAGTTTTCCATCAGGAAGAAAAATCTGAAGCCGGCCAAAGTCTGAAACGCTCAATTGGTTGCTTTTCGGATAAATCAGCCTGATGCCAGTCAGCCTGTCCTTATCGAAAACAACACCGGTTACCTCTCCTTCCATTGAAGTTTGTAGCTGTGATTGCAAGTCTGCAGGGGTTATTCCATATTGTGCCAAACGTTGAGCATTGGGCTCGACATCGATGTATGGCCCGGCAATGGTAATTCCGTCAAAAACGTCGGCCGTTCCTTTGACATTCGAAACAACACCTGCCACTTGCTTTGACAGGTTTTCAAGTTCATGGCGGTCCGAACCGAAGATTTTTACCTCCACGGGCTGAGTCGATTCCATCAGATCACCCAGCATATCGCCAATCACCTGACCGAAATCGATCTGTAGCGATGGTTGCGAGGCTTCAATGAGTTGACGGATGTCATCTATCACCTGTTCTGTCGTCCGTCCTCTTTTTTGTTTCAGTTGAATGAGGTAATCTCCGACATTCGGCTCGGTTATGAAAAATCCCATTTGAGTACCGGTGCGGCGTGAATAGGCTTCAACTTCAG
>JAUZOU010000538.1 GCA_030706285.1 Bacteroidota bacterium | reverse complement strand
GTTACTCCCGAATAATTTCCGATGATCAGCTGGTCGTTTTTCGTTTCCGTAACTACCAGAATATTGTCCAGGCGAATGTTCCGGAAGTCGAATGAATCATTTACCGGATTATACCTGAACAGTCCTCCGCCCGAAATGGCTCCTATCCACAGGCTGCCGCTCTTATCTATGTAAAGCGACCAAATATCATTTGAGGTAAGCCGTGAATTGCTTTTTGTATACCGTTTAAACTGATTGGTCTTAAGGTTGTATTTAATCAGCCCATTCCCGTACGTCCCGAACCAGGCGTTCCCGGCATTGTCCTTGACTGAACAGATGACCGTGTTGCCGGCAATCTGGTTGATCCGGTCTAATTGCGAATTTTGCTCAAACCTGTCTTTTGACAGGTTGTATTGCTGGATGTTACCTCCATCTGTCCCTAACCAGAAGAGTTGAGGTTTTATCTCCAGGAAACAGTTGATGAAATTGGAGGCCGGGGTCTTGCTAAGCAAATTTTTACGTGACTGGAATTCTTTTTGAATGGGATTCCAAACTTCAACGCCACCTCTCATCGTTCCGATCCAGATGTAACCAGATTTGTCAATGTACATGCAATAGACACCCTCACTGCTGAGTGCAGAACTGTTGTAGCCTGCCGGTATATGTTGCGTTGAGTTGTTGCCGGTATTGATCAACACAATCCCTTTATTTTCGGTTCCCACCCAGAGGATGTTTCTGGAATCCTTATGAATGAACTGAACCGGACTCTTGAGTTCGTTGTTGATCTGATAGGCTGAAACCGTGCCGGATACTTCATTATAACTAAACAGCCCGTTATTGGTGCCGATAAACAACTTTCGGTCGGAATAAAAGAAGCATAGTGTTTGTTTGAGCTTTCCGGTAATCAGTTTGGTGATTTTTGTTTTGAGATTATACTGGTAAATACCTTGATCGTCAATGCCCAGGTAAACGCAGTCGTTTGAAGAAAATGCCATTGAATGGATGAACAGCTGACGGGCATTCCCGGGCAGTTTTATTTGATGGAACCGGCTGTCGTGCTGGTCAAGAGCCAGTAATCCTTGGCCCAACGTGGCGACCAGCATATTCCCGGATTGTTCGACAATGGCTGTTATCTCGACCGAAGAGGTTTTCAGCATATTGGTCCCTGACTCTCGATAACTTACCGGTCTGAACGTATCGAAATTTTTGACATATCGGTTTAATCCTTTTCTGGTGCCGACGAATAGTTGGTTTTTTGAATTACAAAAGAGGGCTGAAATATGATTGTGGTTTAACTCATTGTTGCTATTGGCAATCCGCCGGAATATTTTGATGGATATTCCGTCGTATCGGCACAGGCCGTCGTAAGTCCCAAACCACATAAAACCGTCTTCATCTTTTGTTATGCAGCGTACGGTACTGTTTGCCAATCCATTTTCATTGGTTATGTTCTTAAAGACAGGCGTATAAATAGAGCCGAAAGCCGCTGTACTGATGAGTAACAATAGATTAATGACGAGTTTTTTCATATCCATCTGAAAATAAATACAGCCATTTTTTTGATAGACCCTGGTTTGAGCCTTGGATTTTGCTGATAAGTTAATCAATTCATCGGTATCTTGATGAATGACTGTCTAAAAAAATAGAAAAAGCATGAAAAGGACATCTCGTAAAGCTTTTTTTCTGACGACCGGACCTGTTGGTGAAAAGTACGGCAAAAAATAAGCGTTTTAACGTAGATGTCCTTTTATCGGTTTATCATTAAATAAACCGGTGGGCTGTCTCAAAGGAACCTTTGGACAGCCCGGTCAGGTTTATTTGATCAGGACTTTCTTTCCTGCATAAGAGCCTTCGCCAAGGAATTGGAACAGGTATATTCCGTTTGGAGCGTCGACGGTTACATCCTGGACTTCAGCTTTGATGAAACCGGTTTTAACGGTTTTGCCGTTTATGTCGATGACTCTGAAAGCGGCACCCATCAATTGATCATTTCCCGTGATCAGTTTAAAGGATCCGTGTGCTGAATTGTTCATGATTGTAATAGCCGATTCGATATTGTTTTTAGCGATGGCAGAACCGTTGTCAACCTGGACAATGAGTTTGGCAGTCGTGTTGGTTGCCATATAAGCAGGACGCGGATTAATCGTATTTTCTGCATCTTGCCAACCGCAAAGTGGGCAAACACCTGAACTAAG
>JAUZOU010000537.1 GCA_030706285.1 Bacteroidota bacterium | reverse complement strand
TTTCTTCTCCAGATAATTCTGATAATCTGAAATGACAAGCCCGCGAACATCGGTATATTCTTCCGGCCCATTAGCCAGTATATGGCCTTTGACAAAGGCGACCGGCAATTGAGCATCCTGCTTGGTCTTTGTTTGTTTGAAGATGAGGGAATCGGTAACAGGATTGTCGCCTTGGATGTACAGCCCATTTTCAACTCGGATCAAGGTCGTGCTGTCGGTATTGAATGTCCGTTTGAGCACAGTCATCACAGAATCTGCCGGAAGTTTGTTAATCAATTTTTTAGCTTTTGCAGCCACTTTGTTAGTGGCACAGCGAACTACATAGCCTTTAAAATGAGGTTTATTCCAGGCATAATCGGCTTTATTAGCGGCAAAATAGGTTTCAAGCCCCTTCGTATCCTTTGTGGCTTTCTCCCAAACTTCCCGGTTGCTGACTTCAAACAGCAGGATACCATCATGGTATTCCTCCATCAGATGGCCAAAATCAGGATATTTATGTTCAAGTTGCGTATCTTCGTAAGCGATGACCTGATCTTTGACAAAGTTACTGTAGGCCTTGTTAACATTATTGCCCAAAACAGACTTAGATGACAGGTAAGCGGCAAACTTTTTCTGTGGACAGGCTGTATTGGCAAGCGTAAACAATGGCTTATCCGATTGGAGCAGCGCCCTGACACCGGTCGTGTCCTTGCTGATGCGCTGTGCATCCCATGCTTTGGCAAAAGTGGACAAATCTCCATTCTGGTGGAAGCCATAGGCTGCTTTCAGCTTTTCAGTCAAGACTGTTCTTGGCTCCTGGGCACGTTCATCACGATTGATAATGCTGTTGATTTCTTCTTTCATCTCATCCATGGAAGGATAGGGCAGAAATTCCAATGCCTTGACAATATGCCAGCCATACCTTGATTGGAAGGGTTCCGAATACTCGCCTGGTTTCAGTTTATAGACAGCTTCCTCATATTCGAACGGAAGGGTTCCGCAGTACATAAAGCCATATTCACCGCCTCTTGAGGCTGAAGCCTGGTCATCGGATATGCTCTGAGCGACCTTAGCAAAGTCGACACCACTTTTCAACTCTTCATAAGCCTTAAAGATGGCATCCTCGGCTGCTTTCTTTTCTTCTGCCGTTGCATCAGGTCTTATAATTTTCATAATGTGACCGGAACGATATCTCCCATTTGCAGGACGACGGCTGTGTATCTTGATGATGTGATAGCCGTATTCTGTCCGAACCGGCCGGCTAATTGTTCCAACCGGGGTATTGTAAAGCGCATTTTCAAAGGCGTAGATGTAACGAAAGCCAGTGGCGTAGCCAAGATAACCACCTTGGTCTTTCGTTCCGTCTTCCGAATAGTCTTTGGCCAACTTGGCAAAGTCAGCCCCTTTGACGATGGCTTTCTTATAGATCATCATGGCTTTGTTATAAGCTGCAAGCGTATCTTCCGGAGTGGCATCCGGCCCTACCTTAATTAAAATGTGGCTGGCTTCTACGTATTCCCGGATCCGGTCATAGGTTTGCTTCATTAGTTTTTCCTGTGCGTCCTTGTCCGTCAAATACGGAGCGATCAGCTGACGACGATAGCCGGAAAGTTCATCAATAAATGCTTTTGTCGTATCGATACCCTGAGCTTCCGCCTCAGCCACCTTTAATTTAAAATTGACAAACAAGTCGATGTATTCATCCAGTGACTTCTTATCAACCGTGTTATTGGTGTTGTTTTTATTCCAGATGTATTCAAATTCGGATTTGGAAATGTTTTGATTGGCAATCTTCATGATTACCGGATCGTTCGTTTGAGCAATCAGGCTTGAGAAGCCCAGTGTTAAACAAAGAATTAAGACTGTACGTTTCATATAATAACTATTTATTTTTCATTAGGGCCATATGGACGCTGCATGCTGATTTTACTCATTTTGACTGCTTTGAATAAGCATGCTCGTTTCATATTTCACATCAATTTAATAGACGTTATGACTTGCACATAACTGCACAGCCCTTAAAACGGAGTAACAAGCGGAAAATTGTGCTCATCTGAAAAATTTAATCGGTTCTGCTGTAGTTTGGTGCCTCGCTGGTGATATCCACATCGTGTGGATGATTTTCTGCTACACCGGCACTGGTTATGCGGGTAAACTGAGCTTTGTGCAACGCATCCATATTGCCTGCACCACAGTAGCCCATACC
>JAUZOU010000536.1 GCA_030706285.1 Bacteroidota bacterium | reverse complement strand
GTGTCTCCCTCGGGTTTAATTTAAATTTCTAATTGGTAAGGACTATGAAAAAAATACGATACAGTCTGTTGATCTTACTTGGCGCGGTTACCCTAAGTTCATGCAACAATTGGCTTGATGTGTTGCCGGATAATGAACAGGTGACAGATGACTATTGGAAATCCAAAGAAGACGTTGAAGCGGTATTGGCTTCCGGGTATTATTATATGCGTAATACTGTACCTCAGATGATCCGTTGGGGTGAATTACGAGGCGGGACGTTGTATTCAAACAATACGGCCGATATACCCATGCAGAATTTTATGTTGACCGCAACGTCTTCTATCTGTGACTACAGCAATGTGTACAAGATCATCAATATGGCCAATTCGGTTCTGAAATATGCTCCGTTGGTGAAATTGCAGGATGAAACCTATTACACATCTGTGATGCAGTCTCATTTGGCTGAAGCTTACTTTATGCGGGCGTTCAGTTATTTCCTGCTTGTCCGGAATTACCGTGATGTGCCTCTTGTCTTACAGGCCTATGTTAATGACGATGCTTCCTACGAGATAGCCAAATCGCCGGATTCCGTCATCGTTGCCCAGATCAAAGAAGACATTACCGCCGCACTGGCAACAGGTGCCGCCAAGGAAACATATGAAGAAGACTGGCAGACGAAAGGACGTGTCACCAAATGGGCGTTGTATGCCTTGATGGCTGACGTGTGCCTGTGGAGTGAAGATTATGACGGCTGTATTACATACAGTAATGAGATCCTGAATGCGACGGCCAGCTTCCGTCCGGTTTTTATGCAGGATCCATCAGCCTGGTTCACCATTTTCAATCCGGGAAACAGCAATGAATCGATTTTCGAGTTGAACTGGAACAACCAGACGTATGGCGAAACCAATAATTTTGGTAGCTATTTTACGGTTGATATTTCTTCGCGCCTGAAATACACGGATGTTGCTTTAGCCAAATTCAAGGCTGAAACAGATGAAGTTAAGGCAAATAATCCGACGCTTGAAGGACGTTTTGGACGAACTTTGCTTGGATCGTATGTACATGCCGGAACCAATATTTCGGATTACAAAACCGCCACTCAGTATTATGTGTGGAAATACAGGGGGACGAATGTCGCTGATATTGAAAATGTACGCACGGCTCAGGATGCCAATTTCATTATTTACCGGGTCGCGGATATTATGCTGATGAAGGCAGAAGCATTGATTCTGAAAGGTCAGGATAATTGGCCGGCCGCGTTGTCTATTATCAACCAGATTCGTGAAAGGGCCTACCTGAAACCATTGACAGTCGAAACGTCCGAACTGGACGAACTGGATATGTTGAAGCTGGTGCTCTATGAACGTGAAATGGAATTGTCGGCAGAAGGGAAACGCTGGTATGATCTGCTCCTTTTTGGAAAGCTCAAGAATTATAAATACAAAGAGCAGTTTATCAATATGGTGGTAGAAGGCAACCAGACTACTAATCCGGAATGGCTCCGGTCTGTGTTAAAGAGCAATGACGCTCTTTATATGCCGATACCGCAGAGTGAAATCATTGCCAATCCGCTGCTGGTTCAGAATCCTTATTATGCAACAACAAAATAGATTAAGATATGAAATTGAAAAATCAGCTGTTCCTGTTGGTTTCCTTGCTTGCTTTTCTGGCTTGCGAGGATCCCTATAAAGACAGTGCCTATCAGGTATATAATGTGAATCCGGTCTCTACGTATCTGTCCAAAGATTCGACATTTTCCGAATGGGTCACCATCCTGAAATATGCAGACATGTACAATGCCCTTAATCAGGCTGATAAAGATTTTACAGCCTTCGTTCCGACCAATAGTGCTGTCAGAGATTTTTATCAAAAAATGGGTGTCTCCGGTATCACAGAGTTGGGCAAAACATATGCACGGAGTCTGGTCAAATACCATACCGTGCTGGATACAATCAGTGTCGCCGATTTTGTCCAGTTATCGTACACGACCAACTTATCAGGAGACCAACTCTCCATTGCCATCGATCCGGATGATGCAGGAGAAGCTGTTCTTGGAGGAGATGCCAAAGTTGTAGAAATGGGAATCCATGTATCCAACGGATTGATTTATGTCCTTGGTGATGTGATGAAACCATTGGTGGAAACCGTGTACGACCGTGTTGCTCAAAATAGTTCCTATACTATTTTTACTAAGGCTATCGAACAGACCG
>JAUZOU010000535.1 GCA_030706285.1 Bacteroidota bacterium | reverse complement strand
GGTGATGTCCGGTATGTCGATAAGAATCATGACAATGTGATCGATGATAAAGATAAGGTATTGCTCGGCTCAGCTACTCCCGATTATTATGGCGGTTTCTACAACCGGTTCGAATATAAAGGTTTTGCGCTGGATATGAATTTTGTCTTTTCAGTTGGTAATGATGCCTACAATGCTGTCAGACGTACGCTGGAATCGGTTTCAGATTTTAGCAACCAAAGCAAGGCAGTGGTCAGAAGATGGACAATGGAAGGGCAAGTCACCGACATTCCCAGAGCGGAGTGGGGTGATGCCATCGGAAATAATGCATTTTCCGACAGATGGATTGAGGATGCCTCTTACTTGAAACTACGCGATATCACACTGAGTTATACGTTTGACAAACCGATTTTCAATTTCCTTCAATCAGGCACTGTCTATGTAACAGGGCAGAATTTGCTGACGTTCACGAATTACCTGGGCATGGATCCGGAATTCTCGTATTCGTACAGCGATGCGTTACAGGGATTTGATTATGCGAAAGTGGCCCAGCCAAAAACGATCAAGATCGGTGTTAACCTGAAATTCTAATGATTATGAAGACAATAACAAAAACGTTTTTTCTGCTGCTCGCCGTTTCGTGCCTGGTCAGTTGTTCTGACTTCTTTGACCCGAAAACGTCCGATGTATTGAGTGGCGAAGATTATATTTCAACTTCGACTGAAATGTATACCGGTTACCTGGGTATTATTACCAAGATGCAGGCTATCGGAGATAAAGCCATTTATCTGACCGACACCAGAGGCGAATTACTGGAACCGACATCCAATACCTCTTCGGACCTCATTGCCATCTATAATTATGCGGATAATCTGAAAGGCAATACCTATGCTGATCCTGCCGGTTATTACGAAGTTATTATCGCCTGCAATGACTACATAGCCAATATGAAGGAATACAAGAAAAACTATGCCGAATCAATCAATGAAGATCATTACAACTGCCTGATCAGCTCTACTTTGCGTGTGAAAGCGTGGATGTACCTGACGATTGCCAAGATTTATGGTCAGGCACTTTGGTTCGATGATCCGATGGTTAAGATTCAGAACTTGAACGATACCTCCAAATTTGTCATGAAAAACCTGGATGAAGTGGTTGCCGCCTGCAAGCAATTACTGACAGTAGGAGTGGATGGTATAGACGGTTCCTTGGTTTTTTCCTGGTATGAGTGGCTGGATCCTGAAACCAATCTGGCTGATAGTAAATACCGTTATTGGGATTACATGACACCGGATTATGCCGGATTGTATGCAGAACTATGCCTTTGGTCCGGCGATTATCAGACGACGGCTTCAACCTTGCTGAATGCCTTGAATACCAAGATCAGTTCTTCTACGTCGGATGCCACACCATGGATCCGTAATACGACATTAAATGGAAATTACCAGACTATCTGGAATTACGCCGATCCATATCCAAGAGAGGCTGTATCCGCCATTATCTATGATTATGCCAACAACCAGACAAACAGCCTGCTGAAGCATTTCGGAACAGAATATCCGAACAAGTATTTATTGCGTCCTTCCGCAGAAGGAATGGCTCGTTTCAGTGATGCTAAAGCTGATACTAGCTTTGACCCACTGGGATCTGGCACGGAAACCCGTAAAGGGGTAACCTTTAAAAAAGACTCACAGGGACGGTATTATATTTCCAAATTTAGGCCCAATGCCAATGTCAGGACTTATCCATATCAGGATGATGTGTCTATCTACATTTACCGTGCTTCTGAATATCATTTCATGCTGGCTGAAGCGTTGAATAACCTGGGACGGTTTGAAGAAGCCGCTGCGTTGATTAATGGCGGTGTCGGAGGAAAGTTCCCGACCGGTAACGTAACATGGGCAGGCTTTACAGATGACTGGACAGGTGCCACAGCCAAGGGTACCCGGAAATATTATAATGTCGGTATCCGTGGAACGTTTGCGCTGGCAGACCGGAAATTTAAAAATGCGTCCTCATCAGAAAACTTTGATTCGATCAAGAAATTCAACGATGAAGCCATCATGGATGAAATGCTGCTTGAATTTCCCTGCGAGGGCAAAATTTATCCGGCATTGATCCGGGTTGCCAAACGCTGGAACGACTATAATATCGTCGCAGACCGGGTTTGCCCGAAGTATGAAGGCAATGCCGCAACCATACGGGCCAAGATTCTGG
>JAUZOU010000534.1 GCA_030706285.1 Bacteroidota bacterium | reverse complement strand
GTCTATTTCTACTCGTTGAACGGACAGATGAAAACTCTGATCGATCGCTGCTGTGCCCGCTATACCGAGATCAGCGGCAAGGAGTTTTGTTTCATCATGACAGCCGCCGACGACAATAAAAGATCCATGGAAAGAACGTTGGAATCGTTTCGTGGCTTCACGGATTGTCTTGACGGAGCCAAAGAAAAGGGCGTCATTTATGGCACCGGAGTATGGCAAAAAGGAGCTGTAACAGGTAAAAAAGTCATGGATGAAGCCTATCAAATGGGAGCTTCTTTATGAAAATACAGAAGGATGCGAGACTTGACCTGAAAGCGGGCTGTTTCTTCGATCAATGTGATCCGGAATTTGTCAAATGGCTTTTAGACAGAAAATCAGAAAAATAAATAAGATATGGAAACGAGAAAATTAGGTAAAAATGGCCCGGAGGTATCTGCGTTAGGACTGGGCTGCATGGGTATGAGCTTCGGGTACGGAGCCGTAGCCGATAAGAATGAAATGATTGCCCTGATACATAAAGCAGTGGAAAGCGGGGTCACTTTTTTTGATACTGCGGAAGTTTACGGGCCTTTTGCAAACGAAGAGTTGGTGGGCGAAGCGTTAGAACCCTTCAGAAATAAAGTGGTGATTGCTACCAAATTCGGTTTTAATGTGGGCGGCATTGCCGGAGGACTCAACAGCCGGCCGGAGCATATCCGCGAGGTGTGCGAAGCTTCGCTGAAACGTCTCCGCGTGGAAGCCATCGATCTGTTCTATCAGCACCGTGTCGATCCCGAAGTACCGATTGAAGACGTAGCCGGAACAGTCGGTGACTTGATCAGGGAAGGCAAGGTTCACTATTTCGGCCTATCGGAGGCCGGAGTGAAGACTATTCGACGAGCCAATGCGGTTCAACCAGTCACAGCGCTACAAAGTGAGTATTCTCTTTTTTGGCGTGAACCAGAAGAAAAAATTATGCCGGTTTTAGAAGAATTAGGAATTGGATTTGTACCTTTCAGCCCGCTTGGTAAGGGCTTCCTGACCGGAAAAATTACGGCTGATACAAGCTTTGTGCCGAATGATTTCCGCAATACTGTCCCACGTTTCTCGGCAGAAAACCGTCAGGCCAATATGGCGCTGGTCGATTTGTTGACAACGATTGCAACTGAGAAACAAGCCACTCCGGCTCAGATAGCGCTGGCTTGGATTTTGGCTCAGAAACCGTGGATCGTTCCTATCCCGGGGACCACCAAGTTGCATCGCTTTAACGAAAATATCGGTGCAGTCGATGTGAAGCTGACGGCGGATGATTTGAAAAATATCAACGAAGCCGCCTCTAAAATCGACCTTCAGGGCGACCGCTATCAGCCTTCTAATGCAAAGCTGATTGACCGGTGATATGGGTTAAGGTAAAAGAAATGAATTAAAACTTGCAGCGCATTGGCTGTAACCGGTGTGTTCCGGCCTACCTGTAAAAGATCAGACGTTGTTTGCGGTCTCACTTTTGGTTGAAAATTATATGGCCGGTAAAACCGGAAATAGCAAAGCGAATGCAGCATGAAGTATCCGATAATAAGTATGTTCATAAGCATGCTGTTCGTGCCGGGTCTGGCGCAAGGGCAAGTAAAGAAAGATACGACTCAGGTAGAAAAGCACTACAAAATAGACGAAGTGGTCGTGACCGGTACCAAGAATGAAACGGACAGGCGTTATCTGCCGATGACAGTGTCGGTCGTCAATCAGCAACAGATCAGCCAGCACTACGAGCCATCCTTGTTGCCCATCCTTACGGAACAAGTCCCGGGATTGTTTACCACCAGCAGAGGTGTGATGGGCTATGGGGTTTCTGCCGGAGCAGCTGGTGGAATCAGTTTGCGTGGCATCGGAGGAAGCCCAACGACCGAACTATTAGTACTCATCGATGGACATCCTCAGTATATGGGGCTGATGGGACATCCATTGGCCGATGCCTACCAATCTATGCTGGCCGAAAAGGTTGAAGTGGTACGCGGACCGGCTTCGGTATTGTATGGCTCCAATGCCATGGGAGGCGTGATCAATATTGTAACCCATAAGTCTCAGGAAGAAGGAATAAAAAACAACATCCAGGTAGGATACGGCTCTTATAATACGTTGATGGCTGAAGCTTCTGATTTTGTCAAAAAAGGGCGGTTCAGCAGCGTGTCATCGATTTCTTATGACCGGACTGACGGCCACCG
>JAUZOU010000533.1 GCA_030706285.1 Bacteroidota bacterium | reverse complement strand
TTTTTGGGTTTGATGGTATCAAATTCCTTTTCCCAATAACGGAGTAAGGACTCGTTCACCTCAAACATCGCCGCCACTTCTCCAATCGAGTAAAACAACTTTCCTGAATGTTCTGACATCGTTGATTTTTTTAATTAGTCCATGGTTTGCCCGAAATTGGACGAAATCTGTATCATCTTGTCGTATTCTTCCGGCGACAAATCCAAGTAATAATAATTGGTCGGATTAACCGGCTTTCCCTGATAATGCACTTCATAATGCAAATGCGGTCCCGTAGACTTACCTGTGCTGCCGACGCCTCCTATAATATCGCCCCTTCTGACCCGCTGTCCAACTCTAACCTTGATACTGCTTAAATGCCCATACAATGTCTGGTAGTTGTAGCCATGGTTGATGATAATGGCATTACCAAAACCACGTTTCCAGCCAGCCAGAATAACGGTACCTTCACCTGTCGCATACACATGCGTCCCCGTCGGTGACGTAAAGTCCATTCCATAATGGAAGGTCGGCACATGGTAAATCGGATCGAATCTGGGGCCATAACCGGACGCTGTGCGGGTCAGATCCCGGTTCAGGACAGGTTGAATAGCCGGCAGGCACAATAACCTGACTTCTTTATTTTTGACCAGCTTCAGTAATTCGTCGTACGACTTCGACTGGACATACGCCATTTTCGACAAACCATCTATTTGCTGAGTCGTCGATTTAAGCAATTCCGAGTTATTCATTTTAGCAAATGACGCGTACCGGTTGGTTCCGGCAAATTCACCTTCACGAACGTTGGCTGGAATAGGCTCAGCCTCCAGAATCGCCCTGTACAGATTATTATCACGCTGCTGAAGGTCAACCAGCACCTCTTTTACCCGGTCAGACTGCTTTTGAAGAAGTCTATACTGTACCTTAAGTTCCTCATTTTCTTCTCTAAGCCGCTTGGTCAGAGGGGTATCGAAAAACGTCAGATAAATGAAGAAAAATACCAACCCCATGGAAAGGCCCGTGAAGGCATGAAACAGAAACGATTTCAGCCAATCGAGTGTCGTTCTCTGAATCCGTTCAAACCTGAGCAATTCCGAATTGAAGTGATATTTTGGTCGTTTACCCACTAGTTGTCAATACTTTTTGGTTGCGAATACATGCAAAAATAATAATAAAGCCGTATTTTTGCACGCAATTTAAGAAATACGGCATGACATCTATTGAAATTCGACAATCATTTAAGGATTTTTTTGCTTCCAAAGGACATAAAATCGTTCCTTCAGCCCCCATGGTCGTTAAGGGAGACCCGACGCTGATGTTCACCAACGCAGGTATGAACCAGTTCAAAGACATTATTCTGGGAAATGTGGCCCCAAAATACACCCGGGTAGCCAATTCTCAGAAATGCCTCCGTGTCAGCGGCAAACACAACGACCTTGAAGAAGTCGGTCACGACACCTATCACCACACCATGTTCGAAATGCTTGGAAACTGGTCATTCGGTGATTATTTCAAAGAAGAAGCAATATCCTGGGCTTGGGAATACCTGGTTGATGTGCTGAAAATCGATCCGAAACGTCTTTATGCCACTGTCTTTGAAGGATATGCTCCCGAAGGGCTGGAACGCGACAATGAAGCCGCCTCTATCTGGGGCAGGTTCCTGCCATCCGAACGCATTATTAACGGCAACAAGAAAGACAATTTCTGGGAAATGGGTGATACCGGTCCCTGCGGCCCTTGCTCCGAGATTCACATCGACCTGCGGTCGGATGAAGAACGAGCTGCCGTCGACGGGCTCTCCCTGGTTAACCAAAGTCATCCGCAAGTTATCGAAATCTGGAACAATGTGTTCATGCAATACAACCGCAAGGCTGACGGCTCGCTGGAATTGCTACCATCCCGGACTGTCGATACAGGGATGGGCTTCGAACGGCTGTGCATGGCCATTCAGGGAAAACGCTCCAACTATGACACCGATGTTTTCCAGCCTATCCTGCAGGAGATCGGCAGCATGTGCGGGGTTACCTACGGCGCCGATGCCAAAATCGATGTCGCCATGCGCGTGATTGCCGACCACATCCGCACCATTGCCTTTGCCATTACCGACGGACAGCTGCCGTCCAATGCCAAAGCCGGTTACGTCATCCGGCGCATCCTTCGCCGGGCCGTCCGCTACGGCTATACCTTCCTGGGACGCCGTCGTCCGTTCATGTACCAGCTTAT
>JAUZOU010000532.1 GCA_030706285.1 Bacteroidota bacterium | reverse complement strand
GATTATATGTACGCGTTTGCCATGAAGGATGACATTGCCAGAGTAGTGATCAAGCCTGACAATATTGAACGGTGCATCGAGGTTCTTCAACGTTCGAACCTCCAATTGGCAAAAGCCAGTGAACTGTATGAGTTCTGAGTGAAACAGTCAACGGCAAAATAGGTTGTTTCACCTGTAAACTAGGCTTTTTGAGTTAAATTTGGTTTTTTCTTTTCGCTGAATGGAAGGGAAATGCTACCTTTGCACGTCTTTTATAAGTTGGTATAGACTTGTTAATCCTACTACATGAAGCTTAGATTTCTTTGTACCGTTTTGATAGGATCGTTGCTAGTGTCCTGCTCTGACTATCAGAAATTGCTGAAAAGCACTGATTATGAACTTAAGTGGACAAAGGCAAATGAATACTATGAACAGAAGAAGTACCAGAGGGTTATTGACTTGCTGGAAGAACTTCAGGCTATTCATAAAGGAACAGATAGAGCTGAACAGACGTTGTACATGCTGGCTAATTCGTATTACAACAGAAAGGACTATGTTTCGGCCGGACATTACTTTGATACTTATGTGAAGACTTATCCCAAGGGTGTTTTTACTGAAGATTGCCGGTATTTGTCCGGTAAGGCTGCCTACTTGAATTCACCGGATCCAAGGTTATCGCAGGATGAAACGTTTAAGGCCATTAATCTGCTGAACTCATTTCTGGAATATTTCCCGGATACTGATAAGAAAGATGAGGTGACGAAAATGTTGAGCGAACTGCAGGATAAGCTGGTGTATAAGGAGCTCATGAATAGTCGCTTGTACTATAACCTGGGCAATTATTTGGGATACAACAACTATTTATCGTGTATCGTTACAGCCAGTAATGCCTTGCAGGATTATCCGGTATCAAAATACCGGGAAGACTTGGCTTTTCTGGTACTGAAATCGAGATTTGTGCTTGCGACACAGAGTGTTGACGAACTTCGTCAGGATCGTTACAGGGCAACCGTTGATGAGTATTACAGCTTTATCAATGAGTTTCCTGACAGCAAGTATAAGAAGGATGCAGACAATATGCTGAAAGAAGCAAAGAAAATCACTAAAGATTAATATAAAAACAATGGATTACAAAAAATCAACTATTCCAAACACCACGGTGACCCGTGACATGAATTCGCTGGCTGAAGAGACCGGAAACGTGTATGAAACAGTTATGATCATTGCTAAACGGTCCAACCAGATTAGCGTCGAAATGAAGTCTGAGCTGGATAAGAAATTGCAGGAGTTCGCTTCCTATACGGACAATCTGGAGGAAGTGTTTGAGAACCGCGAGCAAATTGAGATTTCCCGGTACTATGAAAAATTACCGAAATCGACTTTGATCGCTACACAGGAATACATCGAAGGTAAAGTTTACCACAAGAATCCAGCCAGAGAAAAACTGAAGAAATAAGCATTGTGCCATGATTCAGCGTATTCAGAGCCTTTATCTATTGCTTATTACAGCTTTGATGGCCGCTGTATTGCTTTGTCCCCTTGGCGTTCTGACGAACAATGCCGGGGCTTTTGAGTTTACAGCTTTTTCTGTCAAATCTGGTACGGTTAGTGTCCAACCGATGTTTCCTGTATGGATACTAGGGGCATTGGCCGCCTTGTGTACAGCCATTGCTTTTGTGACCATCTTTTTATATAAACACAGGGGCATCCAGATACGGTTGTGCACGGTGAATGGCGTACTGATGGTATTGTTTTATGTCGCGTATGCCATGCTCTTTTTTGCAATTTACCGCGATGTCGATGTCGACTACAACCCTGATTTTACGATTGCTTTGCCATTGATTGCGTTGATTTTGGATATCCTCGCCACTAAGGCAATATCGAAGGATGAAGCCTTAGTTCAATCGTTAAACCGGTTGAGATAAATTGAGTTGATCCGTTACCATAAAAGAATGAGGCTGTCTTAAAAAGGCAGCTTTTTCTTTTCCTATCCGTTTAGTTAATCGGATCAAATGGAAAGCTTGTGGAGTTCCCCCGAAAAGAATCAATTGATTAGTCGGCTGATGAATAGTAGCGTGTCCGAGCTAGCGGAACGGCGACTTAATGTAACCGCCTGATCAATGCCTTACCCATAGCTGCTATTGTAGTTATTTGATTTGAAACAAATAATATAGATTAACAGAGATTGTTTGTAAGCTTGACGTATTGAAATCGTCTCCGACAGCAT
>JAUZOU010000531.1 GCA_030706285.1 Bacteroidota bacterium | reverse complement strand
TGTCTGATCGTCAGAGTAAAAACCAAAACGAAATCTCATAAGGCTTCATTGACAGAAGACTTCCAGCAAATGAAACAGCTGGTCCTTGAGGAAAAGAAGAAAAAAGTGCTGGACGGCTGGATCCGGCAAAAACAAACGAAAACATATGTCCGAATCAACGATAATTGGCGCAATTGCGAATTCAAGTATCCTGGTTGGATAAAACAAGGCTCATGACGAAACGATTTATTATACGAAGAATTAGGCATAAATTACAGATAGCTTGTTTTTTATGCCTTTTTCCTGCTTTATTGTCAGCTACGTTGAATGCTCAGCAAACAGACGATCCGTCGAAGTTATTTCAGGTGAAACCCTTTGGCAAACAAGTAGTCCAAGCCCAAGCAGCTACTACGTCCAAAACCGGCAAAAAGGCGCACACAAAACTCATGTCTTCTGCGCCAACCAAGGCCATGATCGCTGCGGAAAAGGCTGCAAAAAAACAGGAAGCACTAAAAAAGTGGCGGGATCCGATTTATCTGGTCCATGCGGAAACGTTATCATATGACGAAATCCTGGGCCCTGATTATCAATTGGTGCGGGGCAATGTCTGTTTCCGTCATTCGGGGGCTAAATTATATTGCGATTCAGCTTATTTTTATCCTGCCACCAATTCCTTGTATGCATTTGGGAATGCGCATATGGTACAAGGGGACAGTTTGTTTCTGTATGCGGCCTGGATGTTCTATGACGGGAACGCCAAACTGGCCAAAGCCAGAGAAAAGGTTCGTCTCGAAAACAGGAGCACAACATTGTTTACCGACAGTCTGAACTATGACCGTGTAGCCAATATCGGTTATTTCTTTGATGGTGGCTTGTTGGTGGATGCCAACAAAAATGGAACAACCAATGAGCTGTCTTCTGAATATGGGCAATACAGCCCCAGTACAAAGGAAGCCTGGTTTAAAAACGATGTTAAGCTGGTCAATCCCAAATTTACCATGACCAACCAACAGCTTTTTTACAATACCAGAACAAAAATAGCCAGTATTGTCAGTGCGACTCGAATTGTATCGGCTGATAGTGGTTATATCGCAACAACCAGCGGAACGTATAACACGGATACCGAACAAAGCCATTTGCTGAAACGGTCGTTTGTGACGAAGAAAAGCAGGTTTCTGACAGCTGACACACTTGATTACAATCAGCGTTCGGGTATCGGCATAGGCCATGGGAAAGTCATCATAGAAGATTCGCTGAAGAAAGTGACATTGAATGGAGATTATGGTTACAGTAATGAAAAGAAAGATTATGCGCTGATCACAAAAAAGGCATTACTGGTTGAACATTCATCCAAAGACACGCTATTTTTGCATGCTGATACACTTTGTACAAAAAAGGATTCCATCTATAATACGTTCAGTGCTTTTCATCATGTCCGGTTTTACCGTTCAGACTTGCAGGGCTTGTGTGATTCTATGTATTATACGGCCAAGGATTCGGTGCTGAGATTGTACAATGAGCCTGTCGTTTGGTCTGAAGAGCAGCAGCTAAGCGGAAAATATATGGAGTTATTTACAAAAAACAATAAACCCCAACTGCTCCATATAGACCGGGCTGCCCTTGCTATTTCGCAGGAAACCGATTCATTGTACAACCAGTCTTCCGGAAAGGACCTGAAAGCGTATTTCGATTCGACCAACCAAGTAGTAAAAGTTGAAATTGACGGTAATGCAGAAACCATCTATTTACCCAAAGATGATAAAGATAAATCGATAACGGGATTGAACCGGCTTGAAGGGAGTTCGTTGATCATGTACAGGAAGGATAAAAAGCTGGAAAAGCTAATCGTCTGGCCACAACCTAAGGGTAAATTCTATCCGTTGGAAAAATTGCCGGGTGATGCCCGCCTGCTGAAGAATTTTGTTTGGTATAAAGAAGAACGTCCTAAAAATGCAGACGATGTGTTTCGTGTCGTTGACATAGGAGGTAAGGCGGTTAATTCGGCAAAAGGAAACGGGATACAGGTAACGTCGAAGCCTGTTGAAACGACGAATTCACCAAAGCCGGAAAGATCAGACAGACAAAGAAAAGCCGGGAAAGCCGTAAAGGGAAGGAGAAAATAACGTTTTGAGTCAAATGGAAGATATTATCCGGGTATTACCCGATTCAATCGCCAATCAGATTGCGGCAGGGGAGGTCATTCAACGGCCTGCTTCAGTGATGAAGGA
>JAUZOU010000530.1 GCA_030706285.1 Bacteroidota bacterium | reverse complement strand
TTTGCTGTTCATCCGTCATTTTTTCTACCAATTTGTAGACAAAAATACAGTTTAGTTCTCCGAAATACAAATTTTTAGGTTCTTTTTTAATCAATATATTAAAATGATACTAAACAATATCGTTTTCTGCAAAAAATGGATTCATGAGACTTGCCGCCGGCAGGATGATGCCGTTCAATCTAGTGTAACGGTTTTTTATCCTTTCTTTTTGCCTGAAAGCAACTAAAAAAGGGCTCCGGATTAGATCCGGAACCCTCTTTTAGTGCGCCAAGCATGGCCCCTTGAACTTTTTAAGCTGAATGTTCAGATTAAGGAACCAACACTTTAACAGCCCCTGAAACGGTAGAAACGATTAGCAACCCTTTTGGAGTGACAATGCCTTTGGCAGCAACGTCTGAGGCATACGTCCCAAGTTTCTGTCCCATCAGGTTGTATAAGGAAACGAGTCCTTCAGCACCGTTGATATAAACTATACCGTTTGAAGCATAGGTTGAGAAAGCCTGCAGCTTGTCTTTAGCCGTATTCATCGCATTGACTGATTTTGTTTGTACATCCCACCAGAACCGGACACCATTATTGATTTCAACCCGTTCGATCGTTTCTGCATCGGCTTTCGGAGTGAATTTCATCAAGACCATCAGGTCGTCGCTGGTGGCGCTTGAAGGAACTGGAATCTGTATGTAACTCTTTGAATAATTGAACGTTTCCGTATTCTGGACAGACGGGGTAAAAGTATAGGAAACAGGAACGGTATAGTTTCCGTTTCCATCATTGGCAAAGACACCTCCTGTTTCAAGAAATTGATATTTGCTGGGTGGAGCTTCTACATCGTTTGTCAACTTCAGGGCTGAAACACGTCCTTCATCTTTCAGGTACAGTTGAATAGTACCGGCTGTTCCTTCCAATGTGTAGGGAGAATAGATGCCCGTTCCGCCGTTGTTGTAATTCTGATCGGCCGTAACAGTTGGTGATGTCCATTTCGGTGTACCCCAGGATACCTGGAAATTATCAAATACGATGATCGGATCGTAGATGCCTTCAACCTGATTTGTCCCTGTGCCCTGTGTTTTCAGGAAGAAAAACACTTTTTTGGTGCTGAAAGCCGAATAGGAGATACCTAATGCTTCAGCCAGGTTGACGGTTTTTTTACCGGATCCGGTTACATAAAAGTTTTTCAGTGTATCGACAGCGGTTGCGGCACTGACGCTTCCCAGAAAAACAAGCAGATCGTAGGAGGCGGTTTTGCCGGTATTTCCCTGATCATACGTGTTTATGTCAAAAGAAAGATCCGAAGCCAACCCATAGGCCGAAAAATCAAACTGAAATCCGTATTCGACACGTTTGTACTTACCTGGGTAACATCCGAAGGCTAAATCGGTCGTATCACCTTTGACAACGTCAAACAGACAGGCCGCCGGCAGATAGTACTTGTTTTTGGCTGAATCGGCCGTGGTGGCATTTCTTCTGGTGAATTCTTTCATGATGGCGATCAGCGAATCGGTGCTTGATACATGAACAGGATTGCCATTGCTCCCGTAGGTCTCACATTTAAAATCTCCGGCTTTTATATTGCTGGTGGCTGCTGAATCGGGGTAGGCGTTAACCTGCAAGCCCTTTTGAGTCTGGCATTTACCGAAGAAAATTTTGGCAGCATTGTAATAGCTGTTGGCTATGTTGGAATTAAAATGGACCGTAAAATGAGAAGTTCCGGTCGGTTTTCCATTAACAGAGTCAACGACAAGGGTTTGCCCGATGTTCTTATTGGTGTTGGTCACCGTGCCATATTTGAACTGAGCGAAACCAGTCGAGATAAACGTAAACAGTAAAGCAAAGAGTAAGGCGAATTTTTTCATAGTTGGTTTGTTTAGGGTTTAAGGCAATGGTATTATATAGTGATCTTATGAAAAACTATGCTATGCTGTACTGTACTGACATGCATTGCAAAGTACGTTAATTTTATTTGTATTTATCAACGTTCTTTATATGTTATGCAGCAGGGTTTTGAAGAAAAATTAGTTTTCTTCAAGGCGTTTAACCAGCACTTTATCAATGCGTGCGGCATCCATGTCGACAATTTCCATTTCGAAGTTTTTCCAGCGAAGCTTTTCGCCAGTACTGGGGATATGTTCCAGTATGTCCAGGATCAGACCGCTAAGTGTGTTGTAGTCGTGTTCTTGGTAGAGGTCTTCCTGATCGAAGTAAGCGAGGAAGTCGT
>JAUZOU010000053.1 GCA_030706285.1 Bacteroidota bacterium | reverse complement strand
TCGGGTCTTCCGACTCATACACTACGCTAAAATCACCGTTGCCCACTTGCTTTTCCAGTATGTAACCTTGACAGTATTCTCCGTTGGGGTCTGTAATGGTCAAAGTCAGTGTCTTTGAGCCAAAAGCAATGCCTAATGACGGTTTCCTTTTAAACGTATAGGTGGGGATCACCTCATTGATCCGTTTGAAGGCAATGTCAGACTTGTCACTGGCATAGTACTGACCGGCAGGGGTTAATGTTCCATTCAGAATCATAGCCCGTTTGTTTTCCACCCAGTTGTAGATGGAATAACGCTCAATGAAATGAGCCGTATCCAGGACGGTCAAAATGCCTTTGATGTCAGATAGTTGCTTGGACAGTTGGGCCAGAGAGTCCGTAGGCCACCATTCTGTTGTCCAATTGGCCCCGTTGTTCCATTCCGTGATCCAGATGGGGCGTCCGGTCCGATCATGGATATATTTCAAATCATTGTACCAATTTTGTGCCGATTTGCCGCCCCAGTAGGCGTGAATGGCCACATAGTCGACTCTGTAATTTCTGGCCTTGCAGCTATCCATAAACTGGTAAAGCCAGGAAAAGTTAGTACAGGCGGGTGAACCGATGCGCAAACCGGTTTTCATCATTTCAGGCCATTGGGCAACGGCCTGGGCAACAGTCAGGTTGGATTGTTCGGTATGGTCCGGTTCGTTGAAGCCCAGGACATGAGTCACACCTTGTTTTCCACTGATCTCGGTCCAACCGGGCCAACCGCCGTTTTGCCTGATCGGTACGTATTCAAGTGTCGAAGTTGAGGCCTGATCAGCACTCCAGGAATAAAAC
Source organism: Bacteroidota bacterium (assembly GCA_030706285.1). GTDB lineage: Bacteria > Bacteroidota > Bacteroidia > Bacteroidales > UBA1402 > UBA8389. Next base: position 11,213 of record JAUZOU010000053.1, on the reverse strand, counting down.
CAGGTTGCATTGACCTGGTTGGCATTCACGGCACTTCCGCTACCGGTTCCACACCAGCCTTTTTTGGAGACATATTCCCAATTGAAGATCCGGATGAAGGAGATCATTTTGTTCAACTCTATCGGTAAAACAGGGATGAGCAAGTCATCATCATTGGCAATATAGACCCTGCTGTATCCTGATCCATCCGAAGAAGTCGCAAAGGAGGCCATGTATCCTCGTTTCAGTTTAAATGACCGGATGTTATTGTCGAATCCACTCAACGTGGTGTATTTGTTATAGAGCGTGAAGTATGAAGCGGAATCGCCGGTGTAGTTTTGGCCGGTATAGACAGTCAATGGATGATACGTCGGTGGATGTGGCATGACGACCGTCCCGTTTTTATAAATGGCAACGCGGACGTTCGATTTGTTAATGGCTTGCTGGTCTCCGACAAAAATGCTGGACAGATAGGTGCTGATGACGTCAGATGGTTTGATGTTATCGAAAAAAAGCCACGAGTTCTCACTGTTGATCCGGACTAGGCTGTTCGACAGTGGGAGCGTTGAAGAGGTCAGGTGCAGATCGCTTTTGCCGTTTATGATGACTTCTTTGTCTGTATAGTTTGTGACCGAGGTAGTTTTTGCCGTCAACGTGATGGTCGTTCTTGCATTTTGGGCAAAGCTAGATAAACAGACTACGAAACCAAGCAACAATAGTGGAGCAAATTTCTTCATGACATTAGTTATTCTTTAAAAAAACTCAAAATTGATGAACTGACAGGTTGTTCATTCGATCTTACGAAATAAGCGCTTATATACCTAAAAAGGGTGTAATATTGATTCAAATAAGTCTAAAAAGAATTCAAATGTCAAACTTGGAAAATAAGTGTATAAATGCCCTTAAATAGTCGGGTGACATTTTACTCGACATATTTTGAATGAAATTTAGACCTTATATTGTTATTGAAACTGTTTCTTTGTATTGGTTCATGTGAACTGGCAGACAAATTTGATTTTTTGAGATAAACCTTGAATGTATTATCATGCAAATCCCTCAACTAGTTGACTTTAGTACGCCTGGATTTTTACAGACCAGGCAGTATCCTAAGAATTTTCGCTGTCTTTTGATGTCGGCCCCTTAAATCATGCCAAAAAACGGAATTTGATACCTTATATATATTACTAACCGATTGAGATAAAAAAATGCTAAAGAAAGTACTTAACCCTTTTGCCAGTCTGTTGCTCATCCTCACATTGGCAAGTTCGGTATTCATTTCTTGCCAGGATCAATATTCGTATGATAATGAGGAGCCTTCATGGTTAGGCTCAAATATCTACGATTACCTGAAAAGCCGGGGCGATTTCAACTATACGCTGAAATTGATCAAAGACCTGAATTATACCGAGACGATGCAACTTACAGGTAGCATTACGCTATTTGTATCTGATGATGCTGCCTATGAAGCTTTTTTCAAAAACAACTCATGGGGTGTGCGGTCATACGATGACTTGACCTATGCGCAAAAGAAGATGCTGCTGAAATATTCTTACATCAAGAATGCTTATGTAACAGATCAACTTGCCAACTATTATTATGGTGGTGTATTTAGTGAAGGTTTGGCCATGCGCCGGGAAACAGCTTTGTCTGCGCTTGATACAATCGCCTTCAAACGTGGTGATAACTTACCATCCACCGATTACTGGAAGAGCTATCAGTCAAAAGGACTGTATCTGATGGAAGATGCAACCAACAAACCGTTGGTATTTTATTCGGATCCTTTCTTTATTAGAAATAATATCAATGCTGAAGATTTCAGCATCCTGACCAATGGATTAACGCGTACAACAGGTGATTTTCATGTGTTTGACAACAAAGTAGTGGAAAAAGATATTGTTTGCAAGAATGGGTATGTCAATGTGCTGAGCAGCGTTCTTATCCCACCATCCAACATGGCTCAATATATAGAGAACAAGTCGACGACCAAAATTTTTGCGAAATTGATGGACCGCTTTTGTGCCCCTTATTTTGACAAAACAAATACTGACTTGATGCATGAGCTGAATGTCAGCTTTTACGATTCGGTTTTCGTAAAACATTATTTTTCAGCAGTAGGAGGAAAAACGATTACACCGAACGGCAAGTCGATTACCAATCAGTTGCCTTATGATCCGGGATGGAACTTGTATGCCGCTGCATCCATTTATCCGGATATGGCCGCCATGTTTGTTCCGACGGATCAAGCTATGATGAGCTATTTCAACAGTGGAGTCGGGGAAATCTTAAAGAACCGGTTTGGCTCCTGGGATAACATTCCGGATGATATCATCATTCCATTTCTGAAGAGGCATATGAGAACCTCCCTGATCGAGTCTGTACCAAGCCGGTTCAGTAAGATGGTGGATGCTGAAAATTACCGGTTGCCGGTCACATCAAGCGAAATTGAAGATGCTTATACAGCGGTGAATGGATTGGTTTATACGACCAACAATGTGTATCCTCCGGTCGATTACATTTCAGTATACAGCCCGATTCTGTTGAGCGACAATTCAAAGATTTTCAACTGGGCCATCAATATTACAGAAACAGCTTCGGATGGTAAAACGACATTTGCGTTTTACAAATTGTATTTGAATTCTTTGGTTAGTAAATACAGTGTCTTTGTTCCGACAGATGAATACTTCACGAATTATCTTGATCCGATTGCCTGGGGACAGGATGTACCGGCTGCTTTGAAATATGCGTACGATAATGAAACCAAAGCTGTTAAAGCCTATGTGTACAAATATGACAAAACAACAGGGCAGGCCGGAACATTGATTGACTCAATTAAAACTCAGTCGTTCCTGAAAAACAGATTATGGGATTTGCTGGACAGCCACATCGTTGTCGGAGATGTTGAATCCGGTGAAAAATACTATGTTACTAAAGGGAATGACCTGATACAGGTAAATGGTACCGGGACGTCCATGGTGGTCAAAGGTGGCTATGACAAAGCCAACAATACCAGTTGCTCTGTGACGAAGGTGTTCAGACAATCAAATGGGTCCACCTATTTCCTGGACAAACCGATCCAGCCAGCCTTGAAAACAGTCTATAAAGTGTTGAGCGAAACGCCTGAATTCAGTGAATTCTTTGCGTTGCTGAATGGTATTCCTGATACTTGTACATCACAGATATTCAAAAAACAAGGTGTTGATTTCCGCGTGAATTTCTTCAATGCCTACAGATATACCATTTATGTTCCGACGAACACGGCCATTGAAGACGCGATATCTCATGGCATTATTACTCCCTGGGACCAGATCTATGCCATGACTGATACCAAAGCACAGTCAGCCGCGATCAATAAAATGATCCGTTTTCTCCGTTATCATTTCCAGGACGATGCTGTTTTCTTCGGACAAACAGTCAATGATGTGTATCAATCTGCCACCATTAAGCTCGATGGTGAATATAGCTATTGGAATACATCCAAAAACAAATATTATAAACTTGGTGTGGTTGGGGATGCCTCTTCCATGAAATTGACGACCGAGCAGAATAAACAGGTAAATGTTGATAACAGCAAGGGCTTGGTGAATATTATTGCAAAAGACTACATTTTTGATAAGAAGATCTCGGAATATAAGAATGCTGACGGCACAGGTTCTGGTACCAGCCTTTTCAATACTTCTGCCATTACCACTTCTGCCTCAGCGGTAATTCACCAAATTGATAACGTGTTGACCTTTCAATAAATATGAGTAAAGTTATGAACTTAAAAAGAACATTGTGGGTGTGCCTGTTGCTTATGTTGGTTTCGTTAACGGCCAAAGGACAGCAATCAAGTATCATTCAAGGTAATATTACAGCGACAAACAATGAGTCTTTGATAGGTGTGAGCGTCACTGAAATTGATGCGACCAATCGTGTCGTAAGCGGGACTGTCACTGATTTCAACGGCCATTACATTTTGAAAATAAAAGACCCGAACAACCGAATCTCCATCAAGTACATCGGTTTTGTTAAACAGGTGATGAATATCAGTGGTAGAAAGGTCATCAATGTTGTTTTAAAAGAAGACACGCATAATCTTGGTGAGGTAGTGGTTACCGGAGCTAAGAAATATGGTGAGGGCGGTTTCTCGATTCCAAAACGGGAAGTCGGAACGGCTATGCAAACCATCGATGCAAAAGAATTTGAAGGGTTGCAGGTGACTTCTATCGATGAAGCGCTCCAAGGTCGTATTGCCGGTCTGGATATTGTCTCGAACTCAGGTGACCCTGGAAGTGGTACTTCCATGCGTATCCGTGGTGTGACCTCCATTAATGGCAATAGTGAACCGTTGATTGTGTTGAACGGCGTCCCCTATGATGTACAGACTGATGCGAATTTTGACTATGCCAACTCCAATCAGGAACAATATGCCAACATGTTGAGTATCAATCCCGATGATATCCTTGAAATTACCGTACTGAAGGATGCTGCTGCTTCTGCCATTTGGGGGTCCAAAGGTGCCAACGGCGTCTTGATGGTGACCACCAAAAAAGGGGCTGCAGGGCCTGTGAAAGTTGAATACACGTACCGTTACACCAGAACGGTTCAGCCGAAAGGCATGAACATGTTGAATGGCGGTGATTTTACCATGTTGATGAAGCAGGCTTATCTGAATCCAACGCAGGATGATGATGCGACCAATATTGATGAATATAATTACGACCAGAACTATCCGTACTACGAAGATTTCAACAACAATACAGACTGGGTGAAGGAAGTTACACAAACCGGTCATATCAATGACCATTACTTCACCGTTTCAGGAGGCGGTGAACGAGCCAATTACCGTGTATCTGCCGGTTACTTTAATCAGGATGGTACGATTATCGGACAAAACCTGACGCGTTATTCAACCCGTGCAAATCTTGAATACAATGTATCAGACAGGATCAAGTTTATTTCCGAATTTTCATTGACGGATCAGGATAATCATAAAAGTTATACTGATATATGGAATACCAGTTTATTGAACATCGCCTATCAGAAAATGCCGAACGTCAGTGTGTATGAGCAAACATTGGATGGCAAGAATACGAGTGCTTATTTCAGTATACCACTATCTTCCACACTGGATGATGATCAGAAATATCTGGACAATCCTGTTGCCTTAGGAAATCTTGCCAGAAACAGCCAGCGATCTGTTCGTTTGCTGCCTAAGTTTCAACTGCAGTATGACCTGATGGATCCAAGTGTCAGTATGTTGCGCTATAATATGATTGTGCAATTTGATATCAATGATAACCAGTACCGGTCATTTCTACCTCAGAATGTATCCAATTTGTACTGGTCCAATTCAAGTGTGAACAGGACCATCAATTCCGTATCGGAGAGTATGGATTTTTATTCAGATAATAACATTGCCTATCAACCGAATTTTGAAAACAAGGATCATAGCTTGCTGCTGTATGGGGCGTTTCAGATAAGCTCGGAAAATTCTTCCGGTCAAGGTATGACAGCCTTCTCTGTTCCGTCAGCCGAAGCGACCGATGCTTCTACTCCTGTTTATTTGGAAAGTGCCAGTACAAGTTTTGGACAATCCAGATCCTTGGCCTTTATGGCACGTACCCATTATTCTTATAAATCCAGATACATTTTCGATGCGACTTTTCGTAGAGACGGCAGTACCAAGTTTGGAAAAGCCAACAAATTCGGAAATTTCCCAGGCATCTCATTAAAATGGATTGTAACGGATGAGCCGTTCATGGTCAATACGAAAAGCTGGCTCAGCATGCTGGCTTTGCGTCCCGCCTGGGGAATAAGTGGTAATCAGCCTGAATATGAATATTTGCATCAAAGCCGTTATGGTTTGTATGGAACGTATCTGGATGAAACCGCTGTCAAACCGTTGAATCTGAGGTTGAGTAACCTGAAGTGGGAAACAACCAATTCGTTCAACTATGGTATGGACTTGGGCTTGTTAAATGACAAGCTGGTGTTTGACATTAACCTGTATACCAAGCGGACGAAAGATATGTTGTTCAAGAATCCCGCTTTACCTCAAACTTCCGGGTATTCGAACTTGTCCTATATTAATGGAGGGACGATGGACAATGATGGATGGGAAGTCAACCTGTATGGTAACCAACTGGTGAAAAAAGGTAAGTTCAGCATTGATTTCAGATTTAATGTGGCCAATTACAAGAATACGTTGATCAAATTGGATCAATCGTTGCTGGATAGTTACAACGGAGAATTCGATTACAAGAATGGCAGCTACCTGACCCGTGTTCAGGAGGGGAATGCCTGCGGATCGATTTACGGATTCAAATATAAAGGTGTTTATCAGTACGACGAATACGCTGAAGGCTCTCAGGAAAGTGCTCCTGTCGCACGTGATGCTGCCGGCAAAGTCGTTTATGATCAGAACGGTGACCCCAAATCCATCTATTTTGCCTACGGAAAAGACAGCCAATACCGGTTCAGAGGTGGAGATGCTGCTTATGAAGACATAAACCATGATGGTAGTATTGACGAACTTGATATCGTTTACTTGGGAAATTGCAACCCAAAAATCAATGGTGGTTTCGGACCAACCTTCCGATATGGGAATATGTCGTGCAACCTGTATTTTGTCTTCCGGTATGGAAACAAAATCATCAACATGGCCAGAATGAATGCTGAAAACATGTATTACGACAACAACCAGAGTGTAGCTGTCAACTGGCGATGGAGGAAAGATGGCGATCTGACCAACATGCCAAGAGCTTTGCACGAATACGGCTATAACTGGTTAGGCAGTGACCGGTATGTGGAAGACGGTTCTTTCATGAGATTCAAATACATGACGTTCAATTATAGTGTGCCGAATACGATGATAAAAAGATACGGTTTGTCGAGTTTAAATGCTTATCTGACATTCAACAACCTGTATGTTTGGACGAAATACACAGGGGTGGATCCGGAAATCGGATACAACGCGATTGGTTTAACGGAAGATAAGTCCAGCACCCCCCGTACAAAAGATTTTACACTAGGTTTGTCGTTGAGGTTTTAATAAGTTAGGAATATGATGAAAATTAAAAAATATACGATTGCCGGTTTCTCAGCGCTGTTCTTATTAGTCTTGACAAGCTGTACTGATTGGTTGGAAATTCAACCGGAAAGCCAGGTACTGCTGGAAAACTATTGGAAAACGGAGACGGATGTCAATGCAGTATTGAATGCTTGCTACAGAGGTTTGACTGAAGATGCGGTTATTTACAGGATGATCGTCTGGGGTGAACTTCGTTCTGACAATATGATCAGTAATGGATTTCCGAATGATCGCTATGACATGCAGAAAATTCTCGATGGCGATATCCTTTCTTCCAATACCTATTGTTCCTGGGGATCATTTTACACGATCATCAATTATTGCAATACTTTATTGTACTATGCACCGAAGGTGATTGCTCGTGACGAGAATTTTACTCAAAGTGATTTGAACAGAGTTAATGCAGAGGCGCTTACATTACGCGCTTTATGCTATTTCTATCTTGTCAGGGCATTTAAGGATGTACCATACATAACTGATGCCAGTATCGATGATACACAACAATATTCCTTGGCAAAAGATTCTGGAAGTGTTATTATCCAACACATAACAGATGATTTGCTGGAAGCCAGAAAATATGCACGGGAAACGTTTGGGAAAACGACAGCCTATGACAAGGGAAGGATCACCTTGAATGCGGTCAATGCCCTGCTTGCTGATGTTTATTTATGGAACCAACAGTATCGGGAATGTGTCAATGCCTGTGATGCGGTTTTGGCTGACAGCAAACTAAAATTGGTGGAGTCTGATAATATGTACACGCAGGTGTTCTATAGAGGCAATTCGAAAGAAAGCATTTTTGAATTGAATTTTGATGAAGATATTCAAAAGAACAACCCTGTCTATAATCTATATGGACAAATAGGGGATATTTTGGGTGAAGTCGGTTATCCTGCAACGTTGGGCTATAGTGAAGAAAATAATATTATTGGTGCGTACAGCCCGTTTAATTACAAAATTTCTTCAACGTTGACCGAAAGTACCAGCGATATCAGGGCAAAAGATTTCTTCTTTCTGTATGGTGGCCGGTATTTTGTTTTCAAATATGCCGGAATGAGTAGAACAGAAGACGTGACAACGAATGTGAGTACTTACAGATACCGGTCTACAACACCTAACTGGATTATTTACAGGTTGTCTGATGTCATGCTGATGAAAGCTGAAGCCTTGGTTCAGTTGGGCGGTACGGAAAATTATAAAGCTGCGCTTAAAATGGTTAATGCAACCTATCTAAGGTCAAATCCGAATGCGGATTCATTGACCATTGAAAGTTATGCTTCTAAAGATGCCATGGAAAGTCTGGTGCTTCGAGAACGTCAACGTGAACTCATGTTTGAGGGAAAACGTTGGTTTGATCTGGTAAGGACGGCACGCAGAGAAAATTCGACCTCTACGTTGAATACATATGTTAACCACAAATCTGTAGGATCTACCAAATCTCTTGGTGCTTCTGTGCTGAATGCCATGTATATGCCGATTTCAAAATCAGAGTTGGAAGCTAACCGGAACCTGGTTCAAAATCCTTATTATGAGGAAAGCAGCAGTTCTTCACGTAACTAATTTTTATCGTAATAGCAATGAAATTCAATCGTATATCAAGAACATCATTTTGGCAGACCATTGCTGTATGTATGTTCGTCGTTTGCCTGACAAGCCTCTTTTCCGGATGTAATTCGGATGATATAGGAGGGAACTTGTATACATTCAAGGATGAGACAATGGCCCAATACCTTAAAAGTCATCCTGAAGAATATTCTGAGTTTACCAGGTTGCTTGATACAACAGGTGTGATGAGCTTACTTTATACGTATGGTGAGTACACTTGTTTCGCTCCTACGAATGATGCCATGTACGCTTTTTATAAAACCAGATCAAAAAACGGATTGTCGGATTTTTCCATGGATACCTTAAAGATGATCGCATACGATCACCTGATCAACGGGACTGTTCTGATGTATTCGGATTTTATTGAAGGCCGGCAGACACAACTAAGTATGAGCGAAAGGTATTTTTCCATTTCCTATAAGAGTACCGGGGAAACCTATGTAAATGGCACCTCTTTGATTCTTGAGAAGGATATTACGGTGCATAACGGTGTTGTCCATAAGATCAGTGAGGTGTTGAACCCAACCCGCGAGGGCATTGTAGAAGTCATTTCAAAAGATCCTAAATTCAAGTTGTTCTACCAGGCGCTTCTTGCGACAGGGATGGCTGATTCGTTACTTAAAACAAAGGATGATTCGTATGATCCGTCTCTGTACCAAAATTTGATCACGGCAACAAAGGACGATGGACAATGGTATTACGATGCTGTTCCGACTTCACGTAAATACGGCTATACAGTGCTTATGGAAAGTGATTCAACGTATGCCTTAAATGGCATCACTGATATGGCAAGTTTGAAAGCTACAGCTGCCAGTATCTACGATGCCGTTTATCCGGATGATAAAAACGTGACAGACGTGACGGACCGTCGAAACAGTCTGAACCGGTTTATTTCCTACCATCTGGTGAACAAACAGCTGAGCAAGTCGTTGCTGATTGACGCCTATGCAGTGGGGCATATGATTCAGACATCCGATATGTATGAATACATAGAGACCATGTGTCCGAATACCCTGATCGAAGTCAAGAAGGAATTCAGGAACGATAAGACAAATCTGATCAATAAACTGCCTGATCAGGGAACGGTGATCAATCTTGTCAATGCTAATTGTGACAATGACGCCACCAACGGCGTTTATCATGAAATTGACAATCTGTTGGTATACAGTAAGGATGTGGAAAATATGCTTTCCACGAAGCGGTTGCGTTTTGATGGAGCCAGTTTCTTTCCGGAACTGACAAACAACAATATGCGCGGTTATGGAACGGATTATACATTCAACACGAAAGCAGCCCATTATCAGATTCCGAGAGGCTATCTTGACCGTGTCACCTGTTCGGAACAAACCGTGATCGGTTACTTGTTGCCTTATGCCAAATATCAGGATTACGAAGGTGATGAAATCTTCCTGAATGCCACAACCGGTAAGTTGTATGATTTTACCATCACCACGCCGCCGGTTCCTGCCGGAAAATATGAAATCCGGTTCGGTTATCAGACGAATGGCAAACGTGGTGTTGCTCAGTTATATATTGATGGCGCTCCATGTGGTGTGCCTCTCAACTTGAACAAATATGCGACCGATGCGTCTATCGGCTGGGAAGAACCAAAGACTGTAGCAGATGACTATTACGGTTTTGAAAATGACAAGATGATGCGAAACAGAGGCTATATGAAAGGCCCGGCTTCCTATAAGGTTGTGACAACAGGGTGGTCATATGGTGAAAATTCGCGTTACAGCTCGTCTGTTTTACGTAAGATTCTGGGTATCTATAATTTTAGTAAGGCTAGTACCCATAAATTGATGGTAAAAGGACTTAGCGGTGGTGAATTTATGTTTGATTACCTTGAGTTTGTTCCGACAAGTTGTATTGAGTCGGAGGATATTTATTGATGATGTTAAAATTTAGGCCAATAATACTGTAATTATGAATTTGAAAACGTATATGCGCCCTGTCCTGGTCTTCATATTGGCTGGATTTACGGCGATTTCCTGCACGGATGATTGGGATGCGCACTACAATTCGACTGCGGGTGGTAAAAGCGATTTGTATTTATTTGATTACATACAAACGCAGCCCGACCTTAGCCTTTTTGCTGACATGCTTAAGATGTCGGGTTACGACAAGGTTCTGAATGAGTCGTCCCCGTACACTGTCTGGGCACCGTCAAATGAATCTTGGACATCGACAGATGGATCATTATCATTGCTTGCTCTGACTATGAAAGATACGGCGGCAGTGAGAAACATTGTGAAAAACCATATTGCACATTATTCATGCCCTGTGTCAAAAGCTTTTGGTAACAGCATTCGCATGCTGAACGGCAAGCTGTTTCCGTTTGTCAAAAGCGGCAGCGATTACTTGTTCGGAGGAGTGAAGTTACAGACTTCAGATATGAGTGTACAAAACGGCATTCTGCACACACTGACAGCGAATGTTCCATACCGGTTGAATCTGTGGGAACATATTCTCTATGCATCAGGTATCGATTCGATACAAGCCTATGCACAGTCGTTGTTCGAATCGACACTGGATGTGTCGAAGAGCTATCAGG
>JAUZOU010000529.1 GCA_030706285.1 Bacteroidota bacterium | reverse complement strand
GGGTATATCGTGTCACAAACTCCAGCAAAATGGAAATGCTGCAAAGTAATAATCCGGAAATGGCTCCCTGAAGCATCAGCATCCATGGATTAATATCGATCAACCTGACCAGGCTAAGAGGGATTAATATCCCGGTCAGGATAAAAAGACCGATATACAATATGGCCCGTTGAATGGAATCAAAGGCAAATGATTTCATTGATAACTAATCTTTGACCTGACATTCACCAAAAGCGACTTTACCTGCAATCGTGAGTTTCCTTGGCTCATCCGGGAAATAATTATGCGTCAGTCTTTGATCGTTGAAGGTTCCGAATACGGCATCACCAACCACTTTGACATTCCATGTGTCAGGTACGATGATGGTGGCTGAACCGAAACTGACTTCCACATCAAGTCTGATATCTCCTTCAGCCAGAGTGGTCTTTCTCAGGTCAAGAATTACTTCTCCAAAGGAACTTTCAATTTTGCCACCCTTAAAGACAGGATCTAGAAAAATACTCTTTTTACTGTCGAAAGCCGAGTCGATGTAGATATAGCCATCTTCGTTGGTTGTCGTGGACGTATATCGTCTTCGACAAACGCCATGACAGAATATCCGTTTATGGAAAAGCCGTTCTACAACAATAATCAAACCTGCAAAAATCATCAGAACGGGCCAATACAACTGAACGAAATTGGATGGAATACCAAGATCCGGCCGGATAGGCGCGAGAAATGGCATCATAAAGAAAATGCCCACGACAAATAAGACAATAGATGATCCCCAATGCCGGTTACAGGCTGTAATGAGGCCGGCAATAATCAGCCAGATTGGCCATGCGGTCAGCAATGGACGGTATTCAGTCGGAATGATACCGGTATTGACAAGCAGGATAGAAATTCCTACCAATATTAATACAGCAGCAAAACCAAAGCTGCCTCTATGACCTCTTCTGAATGGTCTTTGTTCGTAATTTTCGTTGATCATACAAATAGTTGTTAAAAGTTGATGCTGCAAAGTTGTAGCATGACCAATCATTATAAAAGGCAAAATCGATAAACCCCGGCAAATAACCCGATGAAACACCTCAATTCATCGTCAGTCATCTATAAACCGTCTGGATAACTCATAGGCATCAATCCGGCGATCACGCAAAAACGGCCACCAGCGACGTACATTTTCAGACCGGTCCATATCAATGTCTACAACTAACAACGCAGGCGCCGTATCGGATGCGACAGACAGCATTTCTCCCTGAGGTCCGGCAACAAAACTGTGCCCCCAAAATTGGATGCCACCCGTCTGTCCGGAAGGATCGGCTTCATAGCCAACCCTGTTGACTGAAATGACAGGTATTCCGTTGGCAACAGCATGAGCGCGTTGGATTGTCACCCAAGCATCCTGCTGACGTTGTTTTTCTTCTGTCGAATCACTGCTTTCCCAGCCAATGGCGGTAGGGTAGATGAGCAGTTCAGCGCCTTTGAGCGCCATCATACGAGCAGCTTCCGGATACCATTGATCCCAGCATATCAGTACACCTAATTTTCCTAACGATGTCTGGATGGGCTCAAACCCAAGATCTCCCGGTGTAAAATAGAATTTTTCATAATAGGCCGGATCGTCCGGAATATGCATTTTTCTGTATTTTCCGGCAATATTGCCATCTTTTTCAAAAACAACCGATGTATTGTGATACAAACCTGTTGTTCGTTTTTCAAACAGAGAAGTTACAATGACCATGCCTGTTTCTTTGGCTAAGGCTCCATAAAAATCAGTGGAAGGACCAGGTATCGATTCAGCTAGTTCAAACGAATCAACCGTTTCAGTCTGGCAGAAATATAAGCTATTGTGAAGTTCTTGCAGCACAACAAGTTCAACTCCTTTTTCTTTACAAGAGCGGATGCTGGCAGCAAGTAACGCTTTGTTGGCTTCGATTTCAGGTCCAATGGCTTCTTGTATTAATCCCGCTTTAATGGTTCTATTCATTTTTACTGATAGATTTAATTAGGTTAGTTTGCAACATTAAGCTTCTGTAAGTATGTCATGCCGAAAATCGGGGATTATTATTCGTAAAAATCAAACTGACAATAAATTTTTTATTCTCTCCGCGAAAACGGTCACTTGACAAAGGGATCAATTTAAAAACGTATAGATTAAGCGTCAATCCCGATCAACAGAAAGTTTAAAATTTTCAATAGTAGCTATGGGGAAGGTGTTGATCAGGCGGTTGCTTTAAGTCGCCGTT
>JAUZOU010000528.1 GCA_030706285.1 Bacteroidota bacterium | reverse complement strand
GCAAATCGGTCCACGGCGCCTCGACGTTCACGCTCGGACAAAACCGGACTAAGGAAAACTTTGAAATTGCCAAACGGGAAAATTCTGTCATCCTGCTCGAAGAGAACTATGAAAAACGGTATGAAGGATTCGATCCGAATTCTGCCGAATCCTACATCATGTTTGAATTCATGCAGGACAATTACATGAATCAAAGCATCAAGTTTGCTTCTGAAATTCAAAAACGGTTCAAAGATTCCGGGCGCATCGACCGGGGCGTCCGTCAGGATGTATTTTTGGTGCTGAGACATACCAGTATGCCATCGGTGCTGGTAGAGCTTGGTTTTCTGACCAACCCTGATGAAGAGCTGTTTCTTAAAAGCGATGCCGGCAAAGACCAGCAGGCAGAAAGTCTGCTGAAAGCCTTTACGGATTTCAAAAACGATTACGACCGTAAATCCGGCGTCAAACTCATATCCGACATGCCCGCCAACAGCAAAAACAGAAAAAGCACGCAAAGGAACTCCGTCCAGGACAGCAACAGCACACACAACACGGCACAACCGGAAAAAATCGAATCGGAGTTGGAAGAAATTGCCAACCATACTAATAAATCAGGCATTGACTTTAGAATCCAGTTAGTCTCTTCGTCTACAAAGATCCCCAAAAATGACGAACGGCTCAAAGGCTATCAGTTGGATTACTATTACGAAAAAGGCTATTACAAATATACCTATGGTTCTTTTTCGACATTCAGCGAAGCCAATAAAAAAAGGAGAGAACTATCGGCATCCTTTCCGGAAGCCTTTGTCATAGCATTCAGGAACGGACAGCGAATGCCCGTCAATGAAGCCAGAAACCTCCTGTCAAAATAAAGTAACTGTCCTTTTTGACATTCATCCCTAACATTTAAGACATTCACTATGTTCAAACCACTAAGCTCAGAAGTAAAAATCGGACTGATTGTCGTATCGGCCATAGCCATTTTTTTCTGGGGCATGAATTTTCTTAAAGGCAAAAATCTGCTAAAGCCAAGCAACTACTATTACGTCAATTACACGAACGTCAACGGCCTGGTGAAATCAAGTCCGGTGATACTGGATGGCTATCAGGTTGGTCTTGTCAGTGACATCGAATACCAGTTCGACCATCCGGGAAATATTTTGGTAACCCTCGACCTGAACCGGAAATTACAGTTACACCGGGGAACCATCGCCACCATCAAGTCAGCGATGGTAGGAAACCCAACTGTCGTATTGACACTAGGTGCTCAGGAACGGCCGTTGTTATCAGGCGGGGACTCCCTGATCGCCATGGTAGAACCAGGGTTAATGGATCAGCTAAACCATGGACTACTGCAAAATGTCCAAGTATTGGTTAAACGGACAGATAGCCTGATTGCCGGTGTCCAGACCATCGTATCAGACGGGAGTCTGAAAAGCAGTCTGAAATCCATTGAGAAGACCTCCCGTGAGCTTGAACAGATTTCAACAAAAATCAATCATTCTGTAGACAATGATCTGCCTTCCATTCTCCGTAACATTAACACCTTGACAGGCGAATTGGCGACAACCGGTTATCAGCTTAACCAACTCGATCTGAAAGGAACGGTCGGACGTCTTGACAAGACGATTGACGAATTCGGAGCACTAACCGTAAGGCTGAACAGCCCGGACAATTCGATGGGGCTTCTGTTGAACGACAAGTCCCTGTATCTGAATCTAAGTAATACTGCATCAAGCGCTAATAGTCTGTTACTTGACCTGAAAGATCATCCTAAACGTTACGTTCATTTTTCCTTATTTGGTTCAAGTAACAAATAATAACCTAAAGGTCTATTTCCTTTGTTTTTTTTAAAAAATCGGGGTTCTTTATATTTAATGTAAATATAACATTCAAAAATAAACCTATTTTAACAGGTGCCAAAGGCATTTGTGTCAAATTTGTCTAAAAAACTGCCATTATTGCAAGGCTCTTTAATTAAGATAGTTACAAAATCAAAACAACTTAACATACTGTATTTCTTGCATTTACATTAACAGATTGACTTTAAACCAAATAACAATTTGCAACATTTTTGGCAAAAAAAACCGATTTGCAAATTCAATTTATTTTTCAAAAATTTGCATTCCAACCAAAAAAAACGAGCCTGTATAATGCCTTTAGACCATCAGATATTGTGGAACAATTGCTTGACCATTATTAAAGATAATGTGCCGGAAGTCAGTTATTCAACCTGGTTCGCTCCAGTCGTTCCATT
>JAUZOU010000527.1 GCA_030706285.1 Bacteroidota bacterium | reverse complement strand
TGGTTCAAGGGCCTCAAACGGCGTTGTGATGATCGTCACTAAAAAAGGAGCCAAGAACAAAGGCCTTGGTGTTTCCTTCAACTCCGGCATTGGTTTCGAAGTTGTTAATAAATTACCTGTCATGCAAAATCAATACGGTGGCGGTTACGAATTCACTCCGGTAGAAATCAACGGAAAAACGTATAACACGATCGATTACAACAGTGATGAAAGCTGGGGCCCGGCTTATGATGGAACAACCCAGTACCTGTCATGGCTTGATCTGGCAAAATGGGAACAAAATGGGCAAGCAGGTGATCCTACCACAAGTACTTGGAAGGCTCCGGCAAATGATATCAAACGCTTTTTTGAAACTGGTGTCAGTCTGACAAACAATGTCAGCGTTTCTCAGGCCACAGATAATGCCTCAGTCCGGGTATCCTATACAAATACCTCATTAAAAGGCTATATGCCAAACAGCCACCTGTCAAAAAACGTCTTTAACATGAGCGGAACAGCAAAGGTGGCTAAGATTTATGAAGTCTTTTCCAATATCACCTATCTCAATCAGGCAGCCACAGGTCGTCCTGAAACAGGCTACGGCGACAACAACGTTATGCAAAAATTCATCCAATGGGGAGAACGCCAGCTGGATATGAAAGAGTTGAAATCAATGTATAAAAACTCAGACGGGGTACAGGTCGGATGGAACCGAAATGCCTGGGACGATGCGACATTGGCTTATTCAAACAATCCTTACTGGTCCCGGTACATGAACTATGAGAACGATACCCGTAACCGCGTTTACGGGGATGCAGGTGCTAAAGCAAACTTACTTAAAAACCTGTCGGCACAGTTCAAAACGAGCCTGGACTTTTTCAGTGACAAACGTTACGCCAGAAATGCCGTTTATTCTCAAGAAGAATCCTATTACGGAGAAACTCAAAGACAACAATACGAGATCAACCATGAGTTGATGGCTCAGTACAATACCGCATTTGATGACTTGACACTGAATGTGAATGCCGGTGCAAACTTAATGTACAGAAATTTTCAGTCACTGACCGGTTATACGGTTTCCGGCTTGGTCATTCCTGAATTCTATAATCTCATTAACTCAAAGAGTCCTGCTCATTCAGAAAACTATTTAAGCAAAAAAGCCGTTAACAGTGTTTTTGCCAATGCTACTCTCGGTTACAAATCACTGGCTTATCTGGATGGAACATACCGTATTGATAAGTCCTCTACGCTTCCTGTTGGTAAAAATGTCTATTCCTACTTCTCAGGAACCGGAAGCATCATTCTGTCAGAACTGATCAAACAAGACTGGCTGTCATTTTCGAAAGCGCGCCTGAGTTTTGCCAAAGTGGGTGGTGATACGGACCCTTACCGGACAAACGCAACCTATACATTCTATACAGGTATCGATGGAGATCATGGCTATCAATTGCCGGTGATTAAAAATAATCCTGACCTGAAACCGGAACAGACCTATTCGACTGAATTTGGATTGGAATCCAATTTCCTGAAAGATCGTGTCGGCTTTGACCTGACATTATACAACAGTAGAACCGTTGACCAGATTACAAACATCTCATTATCAGGTGCCACCGGTTATACTTCTCAGATTCTGAATGCCGGTACGATGGAAAACAGAGGCGTTGAACTTAAGCTCAATGGTTCTCCGGTCAAATCCAAGGATTTTGAATGGACGGTAACCTTAACGGCTGCTCACAACAAAAACACGGTGAAGAAACTCATAGGAGACCTTCAATACCTCAGAATTGCCAATGCTCCGTTTAAAGTTGAAGTTGGCGCCTATGTCGGAAAAGAATATGGTGTCATTATGGGGACCGATTATGTCTATGATGCCAATGGCAACAAAGTGGTCGGTGATGATGGCTTGTATGAATCAACCAGCGGTAACGTGCCCCTTGGTAGCGTCAACCCGACAATCACCGGTGGTTTGCTAAACACCTTCCGTTACAAAAATTTCGATTGCAGCGTTCTATTCGACGGACAGGCTGGCGGAAAATTCTTCTCAACCTCTTACATGTGGGGCATCTATTCCGGTATGTTGGATGAAACAGCCGGCTATAATGAACTTGGCAAACTGAAACGCGACGATCCTGCTGACGGCGGTGGCGTTCTGCTCCCAGGTGTACATGAAGATGGGACGGCCAATACAACCCGTCTCGATGCCGAAACATGGGCAAGTGGCTATTATTCTGGCCCGGCTGCACAAGATGTTTTCAAAAGTGATTTTATCAAACTACGT
>JAUZOU010000526.1 GCA_030706285.1 Bacteroidota bacterium | reverse complement strand
GTTTTTTGATACCTGACAAATATTCCCAAAGAGGCTGTTCGGAGATCATGACCTTTTTGCCAGCAGAAGAAGCATGAAGCAGGTAGATTTGTCCATCGTCCCTTTGCACAGCCAGTCCCATATGCGCATAATCCAATCCGGCTGCACTCGTGGTAATGGCAATAATATCGCCCGCCTTGATAGACGCATAAGCGCTTCTGACCTGTCCTTTCGGTACATATGTCAGGTTTATCATCTGATTGATGCGCGCTTCATGAGCTGCCATTTCCTGAACAAAAGCCGGATGTGTCTTTAACGCCGGATAAGCATCCGGATGAGCGGACATGTAACCGACATCCGGCTTGAAAAGAACAGCACTGTCCCCCATATAGACCGTTTTGACGAAACCTTTGGCTTCATTGTTCCCGATCCAGTCTGACGTATAATGCAGCCGTGAAGGGTAACCGTCCAGTTTGCCGTCGCGGTAACGCACAAGCAGCAGCTTGTTCCTGAAGGTTTGAAAATCCGGGTGAGCGGCTTTAAGCGTCAGATGGAGTGCCAGTACATTTTCAACAAACGTTGTACAGTCCAGCTCTCGCAAGTTTACCTGCAATCGTTCCGGCCCTTCGGCTTCAAGCGTCCCGCCTACATACGGGGTATTCAGAAAGAATTTGCCGATTGAGACGATACAGGCGCCTGTTTCCTGCTCTGAAAGTTTTTCTGCTTTGGCATAGACAAGAAAAGCATTGAAAACAGCTATATCTGCTTTCTGAGCATCACAGGCTGCAGCCAGCTGCATCTGATAACAAGCGACCAGCAGCAAGACCGTCAATAACCGTAACCGGCACATCATCTCAAACAGGCTGTTTAACGAGCCGGGTAAATAGCTTTGCTACCTGCCAGCAGGGTATTCTTCATCAGGGAAACGCGGGTCATCAGGCCTACCCCACCAGGGACCGGCGTAATGAAGGAACATTTTGGCGCAACCTGTTCAAAGTCCACATCCCCTTTAAGCCTGAAACCGCTCTTTGTTTCCGTTGAGGGGACACGGGTTGTCCCCACATCAATGACAACGACACCGTCCTTGACCATGTCTGCTTTCAGGAAACCAGGTTTACCAAGGGCACAAATGATGATATCGGCAGACAGGCATTGTTCTTTAATATCTTTGGAATAGCTGTGAACGACTGTGACGGTCGCATTTCCAGGATAGCTTTTTTGCATCAACAGGTTGGCAACCGGCTTACCGACAATGTTGCTGCGGCCAATAACGACCACGTGTTTTCCTGCCGTTTCAATGTTGTATCGTTTGATCAGCTCCAAAATGCCTGCAGGTGTGGCTGACAGGAAAGCCGGAAGGCCCAGGTTGGCACGTCCGACATTCACCGGATGGAATCCGTCCACGTCCTTGTGGTAATCGATGGCTTCAATGATCTTTTGTTCGGAAATGTGTTTGGGCAGTGGCAATTGAACGATAAAACCATCGACATCGGCATCCTGATTGAGTTTCTCAACTTCTTCGATCAGCCGTTCTTCGGTGACATCGTCTTCGAAACGAATCAGCGTAGACTTGAATCCACAGTCCTCACAATCCTTTACTTTGCCGGCAACATACGTCTCACTGCCGCCGTCGTGTCCGACAAGAATGGCTGCCAAATGCGGCCGTTTCTTACCTTCAGCCAGCATTTTCCTCACTTCTTCCGCTATCTCGAGTTTTACCGCGGCGGATACGGCTTTTCCATCAATGAGCTGCATATGTTTCTGTTGAATTGAATTAATGTTTTCTGAGTCCTGCCAGTTTGCCATGGCCCTGTTTGGCATTGCTGACTGTTTTCATCATTTTCCGGGTCTCCTCAAATTGTTTCAGCAATTTGTTCACTTCCTGGATACTGGTGCCGCTTCCGCCGGCAATACGTTGGCGACGGCTGGCATTGATGATGTCCGGATTGCTGCGTTCTTTCGGGGTCATGGAGCCGATAATCGCTTCAATACCCTTGAAGGCATTGTCATCGATATCCATATCTTTTACAGCTTTCCCGACACCCGGAATCATGGAAACCAGATCTTTCAGGTTGCCCATTTTCTTGATTTGGGCAATTTGAGAGACAAAATCGTTGAAATCAAACTGATTTTTGGCTATTTTCTTGGAAAGCTTTCTGGCTTCTTCTTCGTCGTATTGTTCCTGAGCCTTTTCCACCAGGGAAACGACGTCACCCATGCCAAGGATACGATCGGCCATTCGTCTCGGATAGAACACATCGATAGCTTCCGGTTTTTCC
>JAUZOU010000525.1 GCA_030706285.1 Bacteroidota bacterium | reverse complement strand
TAAAAGTTGTTTTTCCCATTTATTGCTCTAAATTTGCGTTCTAAAAGTATGTTATATAACAGTATATGGTAAAAAAACAGACCGTAACTGATGGCAATGAACTGGAAAAAATCAACGGAATCTGGAGCCTGCTGACACCGGAAGAGCAAGATTATCTCCAATCAAACTACCTTATACAACCATTCAAAAAAAACGAGATCATACATTATGAGGGCGACAGACCGACCCACATGATGTGTCTTGTTCATGGCAAGGTGAAATTGTACAAAGAAGGCGTTGGCGGCAGGAACCAGATTGTCCGCATTCTCCAACCTGTCAGTTATTTTGCCTACAGAGCCATTTTTGCGGACGGGAACTACAATATGACGGCATGTGCTTTGGAATCTTCCACGATCATCATGCTGGAAAGAGAAGCTGTTTTACATTTAGTGCTGCAAAACAACAAACTGGCACTTTTCTTCATCCGGGCCTTGGCCTTCGATCTGGGTGTTTCTGACGCCAGACAGGTCAACCTGACCCAGAAACACATCCGTGGCCGGCTGGCCGAATCATTGATCTTCATGCGCGACAATTATGGGCTGGAAGAAGATGAAGCGACCATCAACGTCTACTTATCCAGGGAAGACCTGGCCAATCTGTCAAACATGACTACCTCAAACGCCATCCGGACCTTATCCATGTTCGTGTCCGAAAGGGTCATCGCCATGGATGGACGGCGCATTAAAATCATCGACGAGGAAAAACTGCGGAAAATCAGCCGGCTGGGCTAAAGTTTTCGTCTTCCGAGGAGCGAAGCAACGCTTCGAAAACTCAGCCGAAAGAGGCCCGATTTTTAGTTTTTCGAATCGGAGTTAGCGGACTGTTCGGGCTGGCGGAACGGTGATTTAAAGCAGTCGTCTGATCAATAACTTTCTAATATTGAAAATTTAAACTTTCTGTTGATCTGGATGGACGCTTAGTCCACAAGTTTTAAATTGAGCCAAGTAAACTTCGCCTCTGCCCTCGCCGCTTAAATCGCACTGATGATCTTATTGACATTTTCTTCAGGATCATCCAGGGCATTCAGCCAGTGAATTTGAAGACCTCTTTTTTCCATTCCCCTAAACCAAGTCATCTGGCGTTTGGCAAATTGATGAATGGCGATTTCCAATTGGGAAACCATTTCCTGATACGACAGTTTTCCTGTCAGATACAGACTGACGTATTTATATTCCAGCCCATAATAAATCAGATCCTCGGCTGAAACGTCCGACATCAGGTGTTGCACTTCCTCGATCATGCCTTCCTGCAAACGGCTTTTCAATCGTTCGGTAATGCGGCTGCGCCGGCTTTCCCGGTCCAGCGTGACGCCGAAAACCAATGAGGGAATAGCGGGAAAAGCTTTGGGCGTCTCAGGATGAGAGCGATACCAATTTTCGATCTCAATAGCCCTGACAGCCCGCTTGACTGTATCCACATCAGTGGTATTATGCAGCTGTTTATATCCTGACAATATCCGGGTCAGTTCACCTAGCGACTTTTGTTCCAGCGTCGCCCGAAGTTCCGGATTGGCGGGGACCGGCTCCAGTCTGTAGCCCTTCAGTATAGCTTCCAGATAAAGTCCTGTTCCACCGCACAGAACCGGTTGTTTGCCTCTCTCGCAAATACCCTGCCAAGCTTTCAGAAAATCCCGTTGGTATTCGTAAACATTGTATTTGTATCCGGCTTCAACTATGTCAATCAAATGATACGGAACAGGCGTTCCTTCATAGACATAGTCCTTCAAATCCTTTCCGGTACCAATATCCATACCCCGATAAATTTGGCGGGAATCGGCACTCAGGATTTCACCATTCAGCCTTCCGGCGAGTTTCACGGCCAGCCGGGTTTTTCCGGAAGCCGTCGGTCCCAGAATGGTCAATAAAAGGGTATCAGCAGAAGTATCAGTCATGAACGCGATGAGATTGGCCTGGAAAATTAATACAGGTAGATCGGGTCAAAAATAGCCATAATTTTTATACATTCGTGACCCAATCGAAGGCATTATTACCTTGTTTGCCTTAAAACCAGCCATTCTATGAAAACAATTTCAGGTCATATCGTCGATGTCGTTTCCCGCCAGATCTTTGACGGCGTCATTCAGATAGAGGGAAACCGGATCAACGCGATTATAGCTCAGAAAAACGTAGAAGATCAGTACATCATACCCGGTTTCATCGATGCACACATCCACATCGAGAGCTCCATGATGTTGCCCGCCGAATTTGCCCGCCTGGCGTTGCCT
>JAUZOU010000524.1 GCA_030706285.1 Bacteroidota bacterium | reverse complement strand
TTACCCATGCAGGAAAAAGCAATGGCAAGCAAGGCTGCGCCACGAATGATTTGAACCGAATAAACTTTTGTAAGAGCCATGACACCGATATTTTCACCGTAAGTTGTGTTCGGGCAGGAACCGGTAAAACCGGAAATGACGTTGCTGATACCATCGCCGAGGAGTGAACGGTACAGACCTGGTTCTTTGATCAGGTTCTCTCCAGTTACTTTACCGGTAACAATCAAATGGCTGATGTGTTCTGTGAAGACAACAAGACAGGCTGGAGCGATGATCAAGATGGCTTTTGGATCATAAACCGGAGCCTGAAAAGTAGGAAGGGTAAACCAGGGTGCGTTGGTTATGGCAGCCGTATCGACCAGGCCCATGCTCAAAGCCAGTAAATAACCTGCGACCACGGCAAATAAAATCGGTATGATTTGCATGAATCGTTTAAACAATACGGATCCGAAAATGCCGACACACAAGGTGAACATGGAAACAATCAATACTTTGGAATCGGTTTGTGCACCGGCAGTAAGCCCGGCTTGCTGAGCGGCAACCGGAGCCAGTTCAAGACCAATGATAGCGACAACAGCACCCATGACGGCAGGCGGTAGAACGACATCAATCCACTTGATCCCCCATTTGTAGACAACTAGAGAGAGCAGGATGAACGTGAGTCCGAAAAAGATAAAACCAGATTGAGCGTGGGCGAATCCTCCGTAATTGGCTGAAATCAGCAATACCGGTGAAATAAAGGCAAAGCTGGAACCTAAGTAAGCAGGGATACCGCCTTTGGTTACCCATGAATAGATTAAAGTTCCTATACCATTCATCAATAAGGCAATGGAAGGATTGACTCCCAGCAGGATTGGGACCAGGATGGTTGCACCGAACATAGCAGTCAGGTGCTGTAGACTTAAGGGTAGGCCTTCCAGGATCGGAAGTGTTTCATGAATGCCAATTGTACGTCTTTTCATTGATTCGTTTGATTGATTAAGTGATTGGTTGATGTTTGTTGGTTAATAGATGCTCGTTTAGTCTTGATTCCTCCGGATCCTCTTGGTTCAAGTCGTTTCCATCGGAAACTTCTGTGTTGGTTTTTAGGTAGTTACCGGCTATTTTTTTTGATGGAGTTAATCCAAGTTTCTTCAGGTTTTCTACCCGTTGAACCAGATTTCCTTTACCTGTGGACAATTGTCCGAAGGCTTCATCATACAACTTTCTGGCTGAATTGAGCTCGGCTCCGATTTTCTCAAACGTAGCGGTAAAGCCGACGAATTTGTCATATAGGGCACTACCTTGCCTGACAATTTCCTGGATGTTGCGTACCTGATATTCTCGTTTCCAGAGATCCATTGCCATACGAAGGGCTGCGATGAGATTGGTCGGGCTCATCAGTACCACTTTTCTGGCGTAGGCATATTCCCAAAGAGTTGGTTCGGCCTGTAAGGCCATGTTGTAGGATGGTTCGTTTGGAATGAACATCATGACGAATTCAAGCGATCTCACATTATAGCTTGAATAGTCTTTCTTGTTCAGTTCGTCTATGTGCGTTTTGACCGAACGCAGGTGCTCCCTGGAGAATGATTCTTTTTCTTTTTGGTTTTCTGAAGCCATGAATTGACTGTAGGCAGTCAGTGATACTTTGGAATCAATGATGACATCCCGGCCTCCCGGATACCGTACGATAATATCCGGCCGCATGACTTTTCCAGTCGCTTCGTGTTCGGTTTTTCTACCTTCAGGTGAACGCATGGTTTCCTGAACAAAATATTCTTCACCTTCCCGTAATCCTGACGCTTCAAGAATGTTCTCAAGGATCATTTCGCCCCAATTGCCCTGTGCTTTTGAATCCCCCTTAAGAGCCATCGTCAGGTTATTGGCCTCATCGCTGATCTTCCGGTTGAGTTCCATGAGGTTGGAAATTTCTTTGGTGAGGGAGAACCGCTCCTTGGCTTCCTTATCATACACCTCATTGACTCTGTCTTTAAATTCTTTCAGGTTGTTGTTCAGAGGATTGAGCAGGTTTGTCAGCTTTTCACTGCTTAGCTCATTAAAACTTCGGGCCTTTTCGTCGAAGATGGCATTGGCGACATTCTGAAATTCGAGCTTAATGGTTTCATGCAATTTTTCCAGTTCGCTTTTCTGGGTGCCGAGTTTTTCGAGCAAGACTCGATTATCAGCCTCAAGCTCAATGGTGTGCCTGCTCTGAATATCCAGGACCTGCTGTTTTTCTTCCAGTTTGTTCCTGCTTTCTGTAAGTTGTTTGTTGAGTTGTTCGGTGGTGGTT
>JAUZOU010000523.1 GCA_030706285.1 Bacteroidota bacterium | reverse complement strand
GGTACTGGATCCAATATCTGTTTGGCAACAATGCCGGTGAGACGTATTTGCCTTGCCAGGTGAGCCTTGATGCCAGCCAGCCTGGCGTTCAAGAACGTGTGGCCGTGTCTGTGGTGAAGGACAAACAGTCAAATGATCTGATTATCAAACTGGTTAATTTGCTCCCCGTTAGTGTATCCGCTCAAATGAATCTTCCATCTACACTAACTGTTCAGCCGGAAGCATTCAGAACAGTCTTAAAGGGAACCCCGGCAGATAGAGCTGTCCGTCCGGTAACCGATACGATGAATGTGTCCAACCAATTCACCTATGAAATGCCGGCTTATTCGTTTTCGCTGATTCGCATACGACGTTGAGTGAAGTTAACGGGTAAGATGAACAAAATGATATGAATACGGACAAATTTGACTGATTTTTGGCCCTGACGCATGGATCGTTTCAGTAATTTTCGGCATTGAATAAAATAGGTGCCACTTAAACTGATCAGTACGGTTTTTAAGTGAAACTTTGTTATGCTGATACCATGAGAAAAACTTCGATCGTGTTTGGTAGTATGCTCTTTTGTATACTTGTTGGGATGGCTTCAAATCAATTGACCAATCTACCAACCATTTATATCAATACTGACAATCATGTCGCTGTAACGAGCAAAGATGTCTATGTCAAGGGCATGCTTCAGGTTGTTGCAGACACTGCAATGGAGAAAGGTCTTTACTATGATTCTGTTGAAATCCGCGGACGTGGCAATTCTTCCTGGAATTGGGCAAAAAAGCCCTATCGGCTTAAATTGGCCGATGATTATCATCTGTTGGGTATGCCGGCCGGCGAAAATAGCTGGGTGCTGCTGGCAAATTATGCAGACAAAACCTTGATGCGTAATGCGCTGGCGTTTAAAATCAGCCAATTGTGCGGCATGTATTTTACGTCGGCGTACCGGTACGTCGATTTGGTATTGAATGGCAAGTCTCTCGGAAATTATATGGTGACGGACCAGATGGAACGGGGCAAGCACCGGGTAAATATTGAGAAGCTGGAAGAAACGGATACGGAACTGCCGAATGTGTCAGGCGGTTATCTGTTGGAGGTGGACGGTTTTGGCGTGACAGGGTCTATCGAGACGGGAGCCAGTTTCCCCGAGGCATTTACCAGCAAACTGGGCAATATCGTTTCCATTAAATATCCGAAAG
This sequence comes from Bacteroidota bacterium, assembly GCA_030706285.1. Taxonomy (GTDB): domain Bacteria; phylum Bacteroidota; class Bacteroidia; order Bacteroidales; family UBA1402; genus UBA8389. The sequence goes on along the minus strand of JAUZOU010000523.1, from coordinate 1,097 downwards.
ACGATGAAATTGTTGCGGCGCAACGGAATTATATCATCAATCAGTACAATCTGTTTGAGCAGGCTGTGATGAGTTTTACAACCGGCAAGGATTCATTGTCAAAACTGACAAGGTATCTGGATGTCGATGCGTTTGCTAACTGGTACATTGCCACCGAACTGACGGCCAATCCGGATTGTCTGTGGAGTATTTACCTCAAAAAACACCGCAATGATGACCGGTTTTATTTCGGGCCGTTGTGGGACAATGACATTTCTTTCGGAAACTGTAACCGGCTGTATTCGGTTGCTTCTGACGGCCGGGCCGAATCTGTCCTGGTGAGGTGTTTCAGCAACAACATGGCAAAAACGCTGGTCAAAAAGATCCTGACAGTTCCGGAAGTACAACAGCGGATTGCCGATCGCTGGAAAGTCATCAAACCTGGGTTTAAAGACAGCTTGTACAAGTTGATCGATACGACAGCGATCTTACTGGATGCCTCACAGAAAAAAAATTATCAGATCTGGCCGGTTTTAAATACGGTTGTCTACAATGAACTCGCTGCCAGAGGTACGTATGCAGTTGAAGTGTCCTATTTGAGAAGTTATACCGGGGACAGAGTGAACTACCTGGATGGCTTTTTTACAGCTATGGGAAAAACGACGCCTGTCGATACCATCAACGATCCGGGTGTCTTGTTTTACCCCCAGTCGAATATGTTGTATTATCTGCAATGCCAGAACGACAAATACCTGATGAGTGAAGCTTACGGCAACGGTTATCGTTTGACAGCTTCTACGACGTTGCCTGCCGATCTGGCTACCGCCCAGTTTGAAGTGACCTACACGAAAACGGCCGGAAAGCCTGCGTATTATTTTTTACGGAATAAAGCCTGCAATAAGTATGTCTATTTCAAGGATACCACCGGATCTGTTTGGCTGGATGCCACCAACAAAACAACCTTTGAATTGTATGTCAGTCCGAATGAAGCCAACCACTATGGGTTGATGGCTGTTTCGTCAATCACCGGCATGAACGGGAAAGGCATTGACTGCAACAATGGAAGTTCGGTTGTAATCTGGCCGACAGCGAACAAAAAAGGCCAGCGTGAATATCAG
>JAUZOU010000522.1 GCA_030706285.1 Bacteroidota bacterium | reverse complement strand
GACAGTCATGAACATTCCGGATACCATTACCATCGCACGCCGGTTAGCCTTTCGTTATGTAAAGATAGAACTGCTCACGGTGCCTCAATACACTTTCCGGATTTCGGATATTTCCTGTACATCCGTCACATCCGCCTCTTTAAAACCAATGCCGTTGGCCGTTACAACACCGCCTGTTCTCCAGGAAATAGACAAGGTTGGGTTGAACACGCTGAAGGACTGCATGCAAACTGTTTACGAAGATGGTCCCAAACGTGATCAGCGGTTGTGGATTGGTGACTTGTATTTGGAATCGTTGGCCAACGAATACTCGTTTAAAGCATTCAACCTGACCAAACGTTGTCTGTATCTGCTGGCCGGGTTGAGTGCCGAAAATGGCTATCTGCACGCGACCGTCTTTGAACATCCGGTACCTCATCCACAAGCCAATCAATTTCTGTTGGAGTACGCGTTATTATTCAACGCGACCTTAAACGAATATTATCAGGCTACCGGTGATCAGAAAACCGTACAAGATTTATGGCCCGTTGCTCTTAAACAGCTTGACATCGTTCACACGTATCTGAAATCCAATGGATTGATGGATTATGAACGAGCCAATAAAGAATGGTGGCTGTTTTTCGACTGGAAAGACAATCTCAATAAAGAAGTAGCGCTTCAGGGCATTTCCATTTTTGCCTTGAAGCAAACCTGGCAACTGGCAAACAGCTGTGGCAAAACAAATGACGTTTCCGATTTGCCAATATTAATCAAGAAAATGTCCAAGGCTGCACAGACCTGTTTTTATGATAAAAAATCCGGATTGTACGTTGGCACCGGGAACAAACAACTGTCGTATGCCTCACAGATTTGGATGGTGCTTAGCGGCGTAGCCAAAGGAGACTATGCCCGAAATGCCTTAAACGCATTAACGACAGCCAAAGATGTCTGCTACCCGGGCACGCCTTATTTGTATCATTATTATATACAAGCGCTGATTTCAAGCGGGCTAGCTCAAGAAGCAAAAAACGCCTTATCCTCTTATTGGGGAGGCATGATCCGAAAAGGCGCCGACACATTCTGGGAAGCGTATGATCCTGTCAACGATTTTATTTCGCCCTACAACTTCTTCCCTATAAACAGTTATTGCCATGCCTGGAGTTGTACGCCGGTCTATTTTATCCGGAAATATCCGGAAATATTTCAGAAGTAATTCTCCATTGCCATCTGTCCCATTTAAAGCGCTCCTTCCGTCTTGATAGCCGGAGCTCCGACAAAACAAGTGTTTGCCGGAAGGGTTTCGCTTTTCATCAGTACGGACAATGGTTCCAAAATCGAATTGTCTTCCATCTTTGAGTCGTAAAGGACCGTAGACATACCTCCAACGCTACAATTATTGCCGATATCCACGTACGACATCTTCATCACCCTATCCTCAAATAAGTGAGTTTGAAGGGTGCAATTGTCGTTCACGGCTGAATCATCGCCCATTTTTATCAAATCAAACTCTGTGATTTGGGTGGTATAGATGCAATCTCTCTTTCCCAATTTGCATCCCAGCAGACGCAATGGATATTTTATAAAAGGCGTTCCGGTGAGCGTATTCAGGAAAAACAGCACCAAAAAGTTCTCATAAATACCTGTTATCAACTCACTTCTCCAGACAAAATGGCTCCAAAGCGGCTGCTTGTCAGGCTTATATTTACCAATAATCACCCATTTAAGCAACGCCGTGATAAGCGTAGCCAAAATACCTGTTCCAAGGTACAGGAAGGGGAAAATAAGCATCAACTCCCCGAGCTCTTTTTCCACCTGTAAATAGGAAACGGCATCTGTAATTAACGCGGCCATCAGGATGAACAATGTCGTAGGCAAGACCACACGGAAAAACTCGATGGCATACCGTTCAATAAATAGTTTCTTAGTCGGCTTATACGTGCGCTCTGTCGCAAAATCGCGGTTTATATCTCTTTTGGGCAGATAAACAGCCGGCGATCCGAACCAGGATGTGCCATCTTTTGCCGGTAAATCTTTATCATTCATTTTTGTGAGCACGCCAACCAACACATCGTTGCCTAAACGGGTATTGGGGCTGACGACAGCACTGTTGCCGACAAATGTACGGTTTCCGATATACGCTTTGGCAATTTCTATGTACCCATTCCGGACATGCGAAGCTCCGACCGAGACCGAATCGGCCAGGAAACATTCGTCCCCGGTTACCAACATGTCAGGCGAGATGAATTCAACGGTCGATATTTCCACCCGTTTGCCCATCTTTACACCCAGCATCTTAAACCATATTT
>JAUZOU010000521.1 GCA_030706285.1 Bacteroidota bacterium | reverse complement strand
TATTACCTCATTACCAGATGGAAAGAGTCCGGCAAACTGAAGGGCAACGAATACATTGTCAAGACCATCGTGACAACCGAGCTGATCAAGGCTATCGCTGACAGGAACAAGGTGGAATGCTATGACTGCTATACCGGATTCAAATGGATTGCAGCCGTCATGCGCGAACTGGAAGGTAAAAAAGACTACATCGGCGGTGGTGAGGAAAGCTACGGATTCCTGCCCGAAAACTTTGTCCGGGATAAGGATGCGGTTTCATCCTGTGCGCTGATGGCTGAAATAACAGCCTGGGCCAAAACGCAAGGTAAATCGTTGTATCAGTTGTTGCTCGACATTTATGTTGAATACGGTTTTTCAAAGGAGAAAGGTGTTTCTGTCGTGAAGAAGGGAAAATCCGGCGCTGAGGAAATCAAGACTATGATGGACAACTTCAGGGCCAATCCTCCGAAAGAAATTGCCGGATCGCCTGTGGTACTTGTCAAGGACTTCAAAAGCCTGACTGCTGTTGAACCGGCTAGTAGAAAGAGCTCTAAACTGATTATGCCGGATACGTCAAATGTCCTGCAATATTTCTCTGAAGACGGTAGCAAGGTGTCTGTCCGTCCATCAGGAACGGAGCCGAAAATCAAGTTCTATATTGAAGTTCGAGGTACAATGATCAGGCGTGACGATTACGATAAAGCGACGGATGCTGCTGAGATTAAGATTCAGGCGGTACTGAAATCGTTGGGCTTATAATCTTCTTTATACGTTATAACAAGGTGTCTCAACAGCAATTAGCTTTGAGACACCTTGTTTTTTAGAGAAAGGGGCCTCTATAATCCGATGCCTTCGTGCAGTCAGGATAGCGGACTGAAGGGAAGTGGCGTAGCAGACGTCGACATCGACGGACGGGTGCAGGGAACACGAAGAGTCCGGCGATACAATTTGTGAAGGCTCGCAGAGACAAGCAAATTGTGCCGGAGTCGAGCGTTCGCAAGCCCGGACTAGTGGAGACGGAGGCAATGCCGCTGGACGAAGGAAGCGGGGCTAATTAAACGGTGAGAAAAAGTAACAGACAATCTGTTTAAAATCGTTAAAATAGTCTATCTTTGTGCCTCTTTTAGATATGAAGCTCATTTTCAGCGAATCATATCCATTCATGGCCGATCAACCTGAGAAGGACGACCGGTACACTTTAAGAACTAGTTTAGAATGAAGCACGCTACATCTACCCAACAGGCAACCAGACTGACTGCAACAGGGATGCTGATCACCCTGGGTATTGTTTTCGGCGATCTCGGAACATCCCCGCTCTATACGATGCGGGCTATCCTCAACGGAGCCTCTGTGATAGATGAATCCTTTGTCCTTGGCGCTATTTCCTGTATCTTCTGGACGCTAACGCTCCAAACCACCTTCAAGTACGTCATCATTACCCTTCGGGCAGATAATAAAGGGGAAGGCGGTATCCTGTCCCTGTTTGCGCTGCTGAAAAAGCGAAACAACTGGCTTTACCTGATTGCGATTATCGGAGCCTGTGCCCTATTGGCAGACGGGTTCATTACACCGGCCATCACCGTCACGTCAGCCGTAGAAGGGCTGAAGTTGTTCAATCCAAACCTGTCTGTCATTACGGTCGTTCTGATTATTCTGACGTGTTTGTTTGCCGTACAACAGTTCGGGACCTCATTACTCGGCAAGTCTTTCGGATTTGTCATGTTTTTCTGGTTTTTTATGTTGGGCGCCCTTGGTATTGTCCAGATCAGTCACACACCGGAAGTCCTGATGGCCTTCAATCCGGTTTATGCCGTCAGATTGCTGATCAACTATCCGAATGCATTGGTCTTGCTCGGAGCCATATTCCTGTGTACAACAGGCGCAGAAGCCTTATATTCCGACCTTGGTCATTGCGGTATCAAGAATATCCGGATGACCTGGATCTATGTAAAAGTCACCTTATTGCTCAATTATTTCGGGCAAGGTGCCTGGATCATCACTCATTCAAGCCAGGTGACAGCCGACGTCAATCCGTTTTATGCCATGATGCCGGACTGGATGCTCGTCCCAGGTATCATCATGGCGACTGCGGCAGCCATCATTGCCAGTCAAGCTTTGATCAGCGGATCCTATACCATTATTAGCGAAGCCATTTCCCTGAACTTTTTCCCGAAAGTCCGCATCTTGTACCCGACCAATATCAAGGGACAGATGTACATTCCGCTCATCAATTTGGTGCTATACCTGGGATGCTGTTTCATGGTGCTGTATTTTAAACAATCGACAGGCATGGAAGCGGCATACGGCCT
>JAUZOU010000520.1 GCA_030706285.1 Bacteroidota bacterium | reverse complement strand
GTGGATCCTTATGCTTAAACAAGGTTTTGGCCACACCGGCACCCAACACACAGACTTTCAAATCATGATCGTATTGGTCCTGATTAATGAAAGCGCCGGATCCCAACTTAAGGTTCAACATTTCGATGTAATCCGGCGTAATGCCGATCACTGACGATTTGGACGATTTGTCGGCATATTTCACATCGGTGTTCAATTCTGCCTGCGAGGCCACACGAACAACCCCTGGTACAATTTCTTTGATGACCTGGGCATCGTTAAGTGATAAACCTTGTGAAAACTTGGCCCTGACTTCTTCCAGCTCTTCATCTGTCATTGTTTTTTCCCTGACAATGATGTTGTTGACTCCCAAATCCTGGTATTTAGCAATGGCCTGCCGTTTGGCTCCTTCACCGATGGACAACATGGCAATGACAGAGGCTACGCCGAAAATAATGCCCAACATGGTCAGGAACGAACGGAACTTATGTTCGGCCAAGCCACTCAATGCCACACGAATACTTTCTTCTAACTGCATGGGTTATTCTTCTTCCTTTTGTTCAACCTCAACCTCACTAATCGGGGCAAGGAGCTGCCCTTTCTGAAAATTACCTTTGATGACAATGTGTGTATTGTTCGAGGGGCCGGTTTCAACCTCGGTCCGTTCAAAGCTACGGCCCTTTTTCAGGTAGACATAACTACCGGCCGGCGTTGTTTCCACACAATTCAGCGGGACATACAAGACGTTCTTCAACTCATTGCAAAGGAACTCACAACTCACTGTCATGCCTGGTTTCAACCGCTTGTCGGATTCCAGCAAGTTGACTTCAACGTCAAATACTTTTTCGTGTGATTTTTCATCTTTCAAATGACAAAGCCTTTCGATTTCAGCAACCTTTCCCTGAAAGGTTACATTTGGAATCGCATCCAGGCGGATGATCACATCCTGGCCAACCGACACCTTGAAGAAATCAAGTTCATTAATACTGGTCGTTACTTTCATCCATTTCAGGTTGGGGACATTTCCCATATTGGTTCCCTGATAAATGGCATCGCCGATTTTTAGCATATTGCCGTTCCGCCTGTTGATGCCAATCTGGAAAATTCCTGGTATGGGCGTTCTGATGGTCAGTTTCGGGATGACGTCCTTGGCATTTTTAATGTCGTCTTTCAGCTGTCTGACTTTGATTTTTTGAACTTTCAGATCATTTGCCGCAACAATCCGGTTTAACCGGATGCTTTGCTGAACTTTGGCAAATCCGATTTTGGCTTGTTGAAATTCCAGTTCACTGATCTTGCGATTGCGTTCGGATTCAAACCTGGATGATTCCATTTCGAGTTTCTTCAGATTGAAGGAGGCTTCCTCCGTCTTCAGGTTGCTTTCCATCTCACTCAGGGTATTGCTTTGGTTGACAATCAATTTCTTGAGATTGGCCTCTTCCGTTTCCAACTGATCCTGTAACTGGATAATGACTTTTTTAACTTCGGTCGGATCCAGCTGAATAATGGAATCGCCCGCCTTGACTTCCGTTCCATGGTCCAACAGGCCGATGACCTTCATTTCATACCAATACCGGCCATATCTGGGCAAAACGAAGGAACGCGTTTCTATAGCCGCAAGCTCCCCTGTTTCGACAAAACTCTGCCTGAACTTACCTTTTTCGATGGGGCTGGTCTGAATGGGAAGGTGTTTGCAGGAAACCAAAACAGACAACGCAACCGGCACCATGATCCACTGTAGGCTTTTCAATTTCATGGCTGCTTGTCTTTGTTGTTTTTCTTGATTTTCTGATTGGCAAACGGATCGGCCATGGCCAATACATCTCCGGCTTTCAGGCCTTTCGTGACGACGATAAAATCGGAATTACTGGCCCCCGTCTGTACCGGTACCTTCGTATAAGTTTTGCCGGTTTTCCTGAAGACATAATCCTGAACGCCTTCCGAATGGAGGGCATCCAACGGTATATACAGAACATGATCCAGTTTGTTGACCAAAATCCGGCAACTGACCGTCAATCCGGGTAGCAATTTTTTACTGCCGCTTTCCTTGATTTGGATATCCACCGGAAACACTTTGATTTTCGGATCATTATCCTTACTGATGGCCAGATTGGCAATAGCCGTCACCTCTCCGGCATAGACACTGTCTGAAAAAGCATCCGGCTTAATCTGGACGTGCATGCCCTTTGTAATTTTCGATACATCCACTTCATTGATCTGCACGACAGCTTTCAGCGTGGACATATCCGGCAGCTGAATGAGCGGAAAGCCTGTCCAGGTTTGTTCTCCCACCTGAAACTTATTACCTG
>JAUZOU010000052.1 GCA_030706285.1 Bacteroidota bacterium | reverse complement strand
CCCACCTGTGAACGGATCAGGCCGCGATTGAACCAAGCGAGTACGTTGTTCGGATCTAACCGGATGACACGGTCGAAGTCATCAAGCGTCCCGCGTAAATTATTGAGATTATAGCGGGCCAGTCCGCGGTTGATGTAATAACCGGGAATATCCGGATTCAGACGGATTGCTTCATCGAGATCTGGTAATGCATTGGCAAAATCGTTGTGCGTCAGGTAAACGTAAGCACGACCGGCTCTGGCGGGGGCAAAGTCTTTATCTATGGAGATGGCACGGCTGTAGTCTTCGATAGCGGCCATCGTATCACCTCGTTCAATGTTGAGCTGGCCACGAATCATATAGCTGTAGACGTAGTTTGGATAGCGCTTGATGAGTTCCTTCAGGCTCACCTGCGCATTGGTATAGTCTTTGTCATACAACTCGGACAACGCTCTGTTTTGCATCAGGACTTTGTTATCCTGCTCAAACTCGAGTCCTTTCTGGCAGTCTTCGACCGCACCTTTATAATTTTCAAGGCTCATTCTGGCATAGCTCCGGCAAAGATAGGCACGTACCAGGAAAGCATTGAGCCCAAGCGCTTTGGAACAATCTTCTTCGGCACCTTTATAGTCTTCCAGATAAAGCTTGGCGGCTGCCCTGAAAAAATAAGGCTCTGCCAAATGTGGTTTGGCGTTGATCACTTGATTGAAATACTGGATGGACAAGACGTAATCCTCAAAATACAGGGCATTACAACCTATTGCCATCACCTTGTCGGTGTTGATTTGAGCCTGAACCGGTGCCAGGCTCGTCTGTGTCAAGGTCAGGACGGTAACAAGTGCCGTCAGTAAGCTAAATCGTTTCATTCAAGTGTCATATGAATGAGGCCAAAGATATACACATTTTGTTGAAAATGGTCTCTGTTTCAGGTAAACAGCCCGCTTATTTATATTTATAATAAGGGCGGGTACGGCCTTTCAGAATATTCGTAAGCTTCGATTTAATGAGTTGCCTGCGGATGGGTGAAATCCGGTCGGTAAAAATTTTGGCCTCCAAATGATCATATTCGTGTTGAATGACACGAGCTTCGTAATCAGAGAAAGTTTCTTCGTGCATACGGAATTCCTCATCCTGATACCGGATACGGACTTTACAACTCCTTACGACATTTTCATGAATATCAGGTACACTCAAACAACCTTCCTCCATGGAACAAGTTTCTTCAGAATAGTCAAGTATCTGAGGATTGACGAAGGCTTTCTTGTAATTGACATATTTGTCGTCATCATTGGCCAAGGCTGTCAGGTCAACAATGAACAGACGGATGGAAAGTCCGACTTGTGGCGCAGCCAGGCCAACGCCATCGGCTTTGTCCAACGTTTCGAACATATTGGCAATCAGTTCTTTGAAACCAGGATAGTCAGCTTCGATGTTTTCTGTTTCTTTTCGAAGCACAGATTGTCCGTATAGATAAATCGGAAGTTGCATGATAAACAAATTAATGTCCGGGTCTTGCGGGCCCGGACGTGTTAGGATTAATTTCAGTTCGTAAAATTAAGAAATTTCTACGTAATTAAGTTGCTGCCTGGAGGGTATATTCACTTATTTTATCGATTCCATATACGATTGCAGCAATATGACCGCACTGAGTTCATCGACCAACGCCTTATTCTGGCGGGCTTTTTTCTTTAATCCTCCGTCGAGCATGGCTTTGTGAGCAAGTACGGAAGTAAAGCGCTCATCAAAGTACACGACCGGAATCGTAATGCGTTTGGTCAGTGCCCTGTAAAAGGGTTCGATGTACTTCATCGACTCCGACGGTTGATTGTTCATTTGGGTCGGCAGGCCAAGAATAATGCGTTCGACACCTTCCCGCTGACAATAATCCAGTATGTAGGCCAGCACTTCACTGGTAGGAATGGTACCAAGTCCGCCAGGTACAAGCTGTAACGGATCCGTTACGGCCAGACCGGTGCGTTTTCTGCCATAGTCAATGGCGAGGATTCGTCCCATTACTTATCCACCGCGTATTTGATCATCCGGCTCAGGTATTTGCCGACAATATCAAACTCAAGGTTAACCACCGAACCGTATTCGATTTGATGAAAATTCGTGTGCTCGTGGGTATAAGGGATGATAGCAACTTCAAAGCTGTTGTCCTGCGAGTGACAAACGGTCAGGCTGACGCCGTTGACGGTGACGGATCCTTTTTCGACGGTAACATAGCCTTCTCTGGCTTTGTCTTCGTCGAAAACGTATTCAAACGTATAGCGCCAGCTGCCTTCGGTTTCTTCGACATTCGTGCAAACAGCCGTCTGGTCAACATGTCCCTGAACGATATGCCCGTCCAGCCTCCCATTAATGAGCATGCTCCGCTCGACGTTCACCTTATCGCCAAGGTTCAGCAGGCCCAGATTTGACCGTTCAAGCGTTTCCTGAATAGCGGTTACGGTGTATTCGTCACCGCTGATGTTAACGACTGTCAGACAGACACCATTGTGGGATACACTTTGGTCGATCTTGAGTTCGTTGGTAAACGAACACCTGAGCGTGATATGGAGATTACCATTTTCTTTCTGCAGGCCGGTTACGACGGCAGCTTCTTCAACAATGCCTGAAAACATAGTGTGACTGGTTTATAAGATTATATCTGGTCTAATACATATCAGAACTGCACGGACGGTGCTTTTTCTGCTCCTGCCTCGGCTTCAAAATACGCTTTCTTTTCAAACCCGCACAGACCGGCAATCATGTTTTTGGGAAATTGACGGATCATTGTATTATAACTCTGAGCTGTTTCGTTGAAGCGTTGACGTTCTACGCTGATACGGTTTTCGGTACCTTCCAGCTGTGCCTGGAGTTCAAGAAAGTTCTGATTGGCCTTCAAATCCGGGTACTTTTCGACCGTAACCAACAACCGGTTGAGGGCCGAGCCGACTTCTGCCTGAGCGGCCTGATATTTGGCAAGACTTTGCTGGGTCATGTGACTTGGATCAATGACAGTCTGTGTGGCTTTTGCACGGGCTTCCACAACTGCAGTCAGGGTACCTTCCTCATGTTTGGCATAGCCTTTGACAGTCTGTACCAGATTTGGAATAAGATCTGAACGCCGTTGATACTGGCTTTCGACATTCGCCCATGATTTGCCGACAGTTTCATCGGCCTTGACCATGCCGTTGTATTGCCCCATTCCCCATAAAAAGAGGATGACGATGATTCCGACAATCGATAATAATACGATAGTTCCTTTTTTCATCTGATAATATTTTTTTGTTTAATGACTGATGTAACCTCGCATGCCGATGATCATCTGCTTGGATGCCTGATACAGGTATGCTCGTTTCATCTGATTTTGTATTTATACGTTTGATTAACTGCAAAAATCGCGCCAGATTCTCTGCACACAGGGCCTTTCAACTGGTTTGGCAGCGTTTTTATCAGTTTTTGGCTAAACGCTTATCTCCAGCCACCTGTCGCACCGCCACCACCTGACATACCGCCGCCAAAACTGCCGCCGCCGAATCCTCCACCGAAGTCACCTCCGCCAAAACCACCACGGTTTCCGCCTCTTGGTGGCAAGATGATCATTGGAATGATGTAGGTTTTTCTAAATTCGTAGTCACAATTGGCACACGAGTAAATACGTTCGCCTTTGCCCGGACTGAGGGGTGTGGGTGGAATCACAATGCGGTCTTTGCTCTGCGCATAGGTTTTATAACCACAAGACGGGCAAACCTGATAGCGTGTGAAGGATTTGCCATAAGGCAGGAATTCGTGGTGACCGCATGCCATACATACCCAGGCATCATAATCGATGGAACCGACCATTTCTTCCGATTGTTGCCCGGCACTCAAATAAGCATCTTCCTGACGTTCACTCATGCGCTTCAATGGCTGGTGGCACACCGGACAGGCTCGCTGCATGGTGCGCAGCCGGCGCATGCGGCTCTTGTACCACAGATAGAAAAATATCATAGTGAGTGGAAAAAGGACGGTCAAAACAGTATAACCGGACTGAGCAGAGTGCATGGCTTTATAGGCTTCATAGGGTGCCAGCGCAGAGGCAGCCACGCGTTTCTGAACAGTTTTGACAGATAGCTCCGGAACAGATACGGATGACTCTTCAGCCTTTATCCTGGCGTCTTCCGTCGTTTCGGCTGAAGGCTGATCATCAGAAACCTTCACCGGAGAGCCGGCATGAGTTTTTTTAGGCACATCGACCTGGACAACTTCGATGTCCGTTTTCTTTTTATTGACCGCTACGAGACATAGAATCAGCACCAATATGGACAAAGCCAGGTAACCGAGGCCAATGTTACGGATTTTCTGAATGGAGGCCTCATGGGCGGCAGCTTCTTCGGCAGCCATGTCCTCTTTGATTTCATCAGCCACTTTGGGGTCCTTTACAACACGAATGACAGCCAGAACACCTTTCAGCATACCTTTTCCATATTGGTTGTCTTTCATAAGCGGGAGCATGTCGTTGTGGATGATGCGCATACAAATGGCGTCAGGCAGTACACCTTCCATACCATATCCGGTTTCAAAGGAAATCTTCCCCTGATCTTCAACCATCAGAATCAGCAGCCCGTTATCTTTACTGGCCTTACCTATTTTCCAATAGTTGAACAGATTAGTGGCAAAATCCTTACAATATATATCGCCGACCGATTTCAAAGCAACCACTTCAATTTCTGCAGTCGTGCTATCTTCCAACTGAGCAAGCATTTGGTCGATCTGCGTTTTTGAAGCTTCGTCAAGCAGGTTGTCCGGATCGGAAGTGTGACTACGGATGTTGCTGAGTCTGGTATTGGGAACCGACTCGACCGTCCAGGTATTGGCTGAAACGGTCGTTGCAACCGTCAGTAAAACAATCGACAAAAATAAACGGGCACGTTTCATTAGTTTATTGTGTGTTAGTATATTCTGTTTATTATGCACAATCAGGCGCTGATGGAACCGGAACCAATGACTTCGTCGCCATCGTACCAGGCAGCGAACTGACCTGCCGTGATACTTTGCTGGGGTTTGTCGAAATCGATATACAACCCATCATCCAGTTGGTACAGCGTTGCCTTTTGCAGCGGCTGACGGTATCGGATACGGACCTTATAGGTCACTTGTTCACCGAGTTTCAGAGCTTTGTCCGGACGGATCCAATGCACTTCTTCCGGATTGATTTTTAATGTCTTACGAAACAAGCCAGGGTGCGTATCTCCTTCACCGACAAAAATCAGATTGGCATCAACATCGGTAGCCAGCACAAACAGGGGTTTCTCATACCCTCCGATGCCAAGTCCTTTGCGTTGACCAATGGTATAGAAATGTGCGCCTTGATGATGACCGACAACCCGCCCGTCTTTGACACGGTAATAATACGGTCTGGACTGCTTTCGAAGTCTGTCTTCCAGGTTGTCAGGAATCATCCGGCCGTACGCTTTTAGATCGGCTGGAATTTCTATAACGTCTCCGGTTTTCTTTGCCAGTTTCTGTTGCAGAAAAACAGGTAGATCGACCTTGCCGACAAAACAAATGCCCTGTGAGTCCTTTTTATGCGCTGTCGCCAACCCCAGTTCAGCAGCAATGCGGCGGACTTCAGGCTTCTTGATGTCACCGACAGGGAAGACCGCCTTCGACAGTTGCTCTTGGGTCAGCTGACACAAAAAATAGGACTGATCTTTATTCGAATCGCTACCTGCCAAGAGGCGGTAATAGGTCTGACCGCCAATTTCCACGTGATCGCACCGGCAGTAATGGCCTGTTGCCACTTTGTCTGCGCCGTAACGGTGTGCCGCTTCGAGAAAAGCATCGAACTTGATTTCCCGGTTGCAGAGCACATCCGGATTGGGTGTCCGGCCTTTCTGGTATTCTGAAAACATATAATCGACCACCCGTTCGCGGTACACATCACTCAAATCGACAGAATGAAATTCAATACCAAGTTTACGGGCAACCAGTTCGGCCACCAGAATGTCATCTTCGTAAGGGCATTCACCGGAAAGCGTTCCGACAGTATCCTTCCAATTGATCATGTAAACGCCCACCACTTCATAGCCTTGTTGTTTAAGGATATAGGCAGCCACACTAGAATCAACTCCACCCGAAAGGCCTAATACGATACGTTCCAATAGTTATGATACGTTAAATGTTGTCTGACTGTTGTTTATAACAATTCTTCATCGCTGCAAAGTTAATCATTCTACGGATGAAAAAACGAGAGGCCCGATAAAAAAAGACTCTTTCCCAAACCAATCGATTCGGGAAAGAGCTCATGTAAAAAGAATGTCTTTGTAACTAAAACGATGAAAAGTTGATTTCAATCTGTGAGTCTGTAAGTCCTACCTATTGCCGCTTGCAGGGCTTGTTGAGTCTTTATTATGCCTGCGAAACAAAAATAACAATTTTCGCCGATTAATCGGGCCTTAATTGGTTAAAGATGGTTAACATAGATAAGAATAGCCTTTTTTTCAGACATTTTGATAGTTCAACCTGATCAGGGTATGATACCGGATTGCTGACGGACTATTTCTGACGGAAAAAGATCTGTACCGGCATACCGCAGAAATTCCATTGTTCCCGCAGCTTGTTTTCAACAAACCGCTTGTAGGGCTCTTTGATGTATTGCGGTAGATTGGCAAAGAAAATAAACGTTGGTACAATTGGCCCTTGCAACTGTGTCACATACTTGACCTTGATGTATTTGCCTTTCGTAGCAGGCGGTGGGTAGGCTTCAATCAGTGGCAGAAAAAATTCGTTGAGTTTGTTGGTCGGAATGTGTCGCTGACGGTTTTCGAATACGGCTTTTGCCTGTTCCAGTGTTTTGAATATACGCTGTTTGCTAATTACAGACGTAAAAACGATGGGGAAATCGACAAAAGGGGCAAACCGTTCACGAATGGCATTTTCCATAGTCTTGACAGCTTTATTGTCTTTGTCTTCCACCAAATCCCACTTGTTGACGCAGACAACCAATCCTTTCCTGTTCTTCTGAATAAGTGAAAAAATGTTCATATCCTGGCTTTCGATGCCTCTGGTCGCATCGATCATGAGCACGCAGATGTCCGCATCTTCAATGGCCCGGATGGACCGGATGACTGAATAATATTCCAGGTCTTCGGTGACTTTGCCTTTTTTCCGGATACCGGCGGTATCGACCAGGTAAAAATCAAAGCCGAACTTATTGTAGCGAGTATAGGTCGAATCGCGTGTGGTACCGGCAATATCCGTCACTATGTTGCGCTCTTCGTCCAAAAACGCATTAATAAGGGAAGATTTTCCTGCATTCGGACGTCCGATGATGGCAATCTTGGGCAGATCGTCGTACTTTTCCACGATCTCTTTATTCTTATCAAACTTGCTTACCAGCAAATCGAGAAAGTCTCCGGTATTGGTCCCGTTCATCGCTGAAATGGCAATCGGGTCACCGAGCCCGAGGCTGTAAAATTCAGCGGCTCCGTATTCCATCTCAAAAGTATCAGACTTGTTGACAACCAAGAGTATGGGGCGGTCCTTTGTCGTTCGAAGGACCTTGGCAGCCTGCATATCCAAGTCTGTCAGGCCGTTCTGAATATCTACGACAAACAGGATAACATCAGCTTCTTCGATGGCGATCTCGACTTGTTTCTTGATTTCCAGTTCGAACACGTCGCCTGACTTGTTCACCCAACCGCCTGTATCGATGACGGAGAACTCAGTACCGCACCACTCGGCCAGGCCATACTGGCGGTCTCTGGTAGTGCCCGACACATCATCCACAATGGCCTGACGTGATTTAGTGAGGCGATTGAAGAGAGTGGACTTCCCGACATTCGGCCGTCCGACAATAGCTACGATATTTCCCATTTAGTGTTTTTTAAGTTGTGACCAGCCTCTGCGGCTAGTCCAGTTGATAACCGAACTGTTTTAGTTTTGAATCTTTGTTACGCCAATCTTTTTCGACTTTGACGAACAATTGAAGGAAGACTTTCTTCTGCAGAAAGGCTTCAATATCCTTGCGGGCTTCCGTACCGGTCTTCTTCAGGGCTTTCCCCTGATGACCGATAATAATACCCTTCTGGTTTTCCCGTTCCACAAAGATGACGGCATTGATCTTGACCAGATCTTTTCCTTCCTCGTATGTTTCCACAACCACTTCGGTGCTGTACGGAATTTCTTTCTGATAGTAGAGCAGAATCTTCTCGCGAATGATTTCCGTCACAAAAAAGCGAGCCGGCTTATCGGTCAGAGCATCCTTGTCAAAATAGGGAGGCGATTCCGGTAACAACTCCTGGATCCGTTTCAACAGGTTCTGGATGTTGAACTTACGTAAGGCTGAAAGCGGGAAGATCTCCGCTTTCGGTATCAAGGCTGCCATCGTTTCGACCTGTTTTTCAAGGGCTTCCTGATTGGACAAGTCAATCTTATTGATTACGACAAGGACCGGGATATCCAGTTTCTGTACTTTCTGGATAAATTCTTTGTGCTTGTCTATAGATTCGACCGTATCGGTCACATAAAGCAGTATATCGGCATCGATCAGAGCAGACTGAGAAAAATCCAACATAGACTGCTGCAGCTTGTAATTGGGGGTAAGGACACCAGGCGTGTCCGAATAGACAATCTGAAAATCTTCCCCGTTGACAATGCCCATTATGCGGTGACGGGTTGTCTGCGCCTTGGATGTAATAATGGAAACACGCTCCCCCACCAGATTATTCATAAGGGTCGACTTCCCGACATTCGGATTACCGACAATATTGACAAACCCCGCTCTGTGCATAATTAATTTGATTACAGGCAATTATTCTTTTGTATAGGCCCACTTCAGCAGCACGGATCCCCAGGTA
This sequence comes from Bacteroidota bacterium, assembly GCA_030706285.1. GTDB lineage: Bacteria > Bacteroidota > Bacteroidia > Bacteroidales > UBA1402 > UBA8389. The sequence continues at coordinate 3,257 of JAUZOU010000052.1, read as the reverse complement.
AAACCGGCACCGAACGCTGACATAACGAGCAAGTCACCCTTTTTCAGCTTATCTTCCCACTCCCAAAGGCAGATAGGAATTGAAGCTGACGACGTGTTACCATATTTCTCGATGTTGATCATAGCCTGCTCTATCGGCATTTTCATAGTACGCATAACCGCGTCGATGATGCGCATGTTGGCCTGATGAGGAACAACCCAGGTGATATCTTCCACTTTCAGATTGTTGCGGTCCCTGATTTCTTCGGAAGCTTCGACCAGTCTGGAGACTGCCGCTTTAAAGACGGCCTGACCTTCCTGATAGACAGCATGTTGATGTTTGGCAATGGTTTCATTCGTAGCCGGAAAAGCCGTACCACCAGCTTTAATATGCAAGTGAGGAAAACCTGAACCATCAGTATGCAAAACACTGTCAATGAGTCCGTAGTTTTCCGTTGTCGGTTCCAGCAGAACGGCTGCAGCACCATCACCGAATAACGGGCACGTGGTACGATCGGTATAATTGGTTACACCCGACATTTTTTCTGTCGATACAACAATGACTTTCTTGTAACGTCCTGATTCTACGAAAGTAGCACCATTGACCAATCCAAACAGAAATCCGCTACAGGCAGCTGAAAGGTCATAGGCAAATGAGTTCTTGATACCACAATTTTCAGCGATGATTGAGGCTGTGGAAGGAAGGATGTAATCGCCTGTCGTCGTGGAACAAATCAATGCATCGATTTCGGAAGGATCAACATGGGTCTTTTTGAGCAATTCCTCAACAGCTTTGGTTCCCATATATGAAGAGCCGGCATGTTTCTCTTTCAGGATGCGCCTCTCCTTGATTCCGGTGCGGGAAGTAATCCACTCATCGGTCGTATCGACTAACTTGGTGATGTCTTCGTTTGTCAGGATTGACTCAGGTACATACCCTCCAATCCCGGTAATTGCGGCATTCAAATTTCTCATTTTTCGTATTTTTGTGCAAAAATAAGGGATTTTATCGACTTATCCGGCATAAGTTTGAGACAAAAAAAACCTTGATCGGATGGCCAAGGTCTTTTTTCATTAATTCAGTCAGAACAACGTGTTCCCACTATGCAGTTGTAAAAAGTGGCGCTTATACAGCAGCAGCTTCAGCTTTCTCGATAGCGATTTTTCCGCGGTAGTAACCACATTCAGGGCAAACTGTATGATAGATGTGCAGAGCGCCGCATTGTGGACAAACTGCCAGTGTAGGAGCTTCTGCTTTATCGTGGGTTCTTCTCTTCGCCGTTCTGGTTTTCGAATGTTTGTGTTTAGGATGTGCCATTTCTTTTCTTATTAGTTATTATCGATTATATTCTTTAAGTCGTCCCATCTCGGGTCGGTTTGTTCTGGTTCGGATTCAACGTCTTCCTCGACATCTTCAAATAGGTCTCCGCCTTCTTCCTGATCGTCTCCCGAACTTTTGACCAGATGTGTTTTGAGCTTGCTGGTCATATACTTATTGCACTTTCCGGGAGGATGTACATGCTTAACAGGAATACTCAGCGCAATGAATTCATATAAAAACCACGCCAGGTTTATTTCACCTTCGTCTTCCGGTATCACGATAATCTCATCGCTTTCTTCTGAATAATCCTTACCCAGCTTAACAATCAACCGGCTTTTCTGGCTGATAGGCAGTTCCATGTCGTCCAAACACCGATCACAAGGAATCAGAATAGATCCTTCCAGCTGAAACTGAATTTCAAAGGAAGTTCCGTTGTTCCGTACGACAGCTTTGGCTTCGACTTTGCCTCGTTGCACTTCAGGACTGTCAATCTTCTTGAAATAGTCGTCGTCCAGCATGTATTCGTACGTGTAGGTACCGACTTCCAGCGTTTTGAGTGCTATCTTGTATTGATCAAACTTTCCCAAGGTGACCTGTTTTTTTTAAACCCCGCAAAGATAAACAAATTATACGTTGTTTAAAAACGTTTGTCGTATTTTATTTCCCTGTCAAGCCGTTAAAAATCATTTTTTTGCCTGTCGGTAGAAGGTTCTACGATTCAGGAGACAACCTTCTTTGTCTCATTTGGTAGGTGGCTCCGTTTTCTTGTTTTTGGGAGCTCTACCGCTTTTCCTGAGCGCCTGGTCGAGCAGGTACAATATCTGCCCGTTGGTACTTCTGAATTCGTCAGCCGCCCATTTTTCGAGTGCACCCATCACGTCTGAATCGATACGCAACACGAAACTTTTGGATTTGCTTTCTTTTGCCACCCCTGATCAATTATACAACGTTCCCGTATTGACAACCGGTTGGGTTGACTCTTCGCTGCAAAGTACCACAAGCAGGTTGCTGACCATGGCTGCTTTCTTATCATCATCCAGCTCGATGATATTTTCGGCAGACAACTTGTCCAAGGCCATTTTCACCATTCCGACAGCCCCTTCGACAATCTTTTCACGGGCTGAAATAATGGCATCTGCTTGCTGGCGACGCAACATGACTGCTGCGATTTCCGGTGCGTAGGCCAGATAATTAATCCGTGCTTCAACCGCTTCGATACCTGAAATGGCCAAACGTTCATTCAGCTGCTTTTCCAGAATCTGATTGACTTCTTCCCCACCGGAACGAAGGGTCAACTCTTCCATTTTGTCCATGCCCGCATGATCATAGGCATAAGAGCCGGCAACATTACGCAAAGCCGCGTTGCTTTGTACCATGACAAAATTCTGGTAAGCTTTCATTTTTTCTGAAACGTTGTCCGCCGACTTCTTATCTTGTGCTGTCGTGCCAACCATCGACGCATTGTCTACTTCGAAAGAAGCCTTATAGGTATCTGCCACTCGCCAAACCACAACCAAGCCGATTAAGATTGGGTTTCCACTTTTGTCATTCACTTTAATCGGTTCGACATCCAGGTTTCTGGCTCTTAAGGTCAGTTTCTTTTTGACAAATAACGGATTGACCCAAAAATAGCCGTTCTCTTTCACCGTCCCTTCGTATTTACCAAAAAAGATCAGTACCCTAGCTTCATTCGGTTCGATTTGCATAAATCCGTTCCATAAAAAGCAACTGATGAAAAACAGCACCATATCAATGCTCATCAGCACATTCTGCAGTAAACAATCTTCAGGAAGTGTCAGATTATAGATAAACATACCTATAATAGCTGACAAAAATACGATGTTAAAGATCAACATCGGTATGCCAGGGAGTTTTACTCCCTCAAAAATCTCTTCTTTTGTTTTCATGATCAGTTGAATTATTTTGATATCATTTTGATATCGCAATATTCAAAAAAT
>JAUZOU010000519.1 GCA_030706285.1 Bacteroidota bacterium | reverse complement strand
CGTGAGGACCTGCACATCATCAACGGCATTTATGACCCGTTCAGCAGTGAAGCGTACCTGAAAGGTGATCTGGCGCCTGTCTTCTTTGGATCCGCCCTCAACAATTTCGGCGTCAAGGAGCTCCTCGACTGTTTTGTACACATTGCCCCGGCACCCCGTTACACCAAAGCGGAAGAACGGATAGTCAGGCCCGAAGAAGATACCTTCAGCGGCTTTATTTTCAAAATCCATGCCAACATGGATCCGAACCACCGCAGTTGCATCGCCTTTCTGAAGGTATGCTCCGGTAAATTCGAACGCAATGTCAACTACAAACACGTCCGGTTCGGCAAGCAATTAAAATTCTCAGCACCGACCGCATTTATGGCCCAGAAAAAATCCGTCGTGGACGAAGCCTGGCCGGGTGATATCGTCGGATTGCCGGATAATGGCAATTTCAAGATCGGAGATACGTTGACCAGCGGTGAAGACCTCCATTTCAAAGGGTTGCCAAGCTTTTCACCTGAACTATTCAAGTACATTGAAAATGCCGACCCGATGAAGGCCAAACAGCTTCAGAAAGGTATCTATCAACTGATGGACGAGGGTGTCGCCCAGCTTTTCATCAACCAGTTCAACGGCCGGAAAATCATTGGGACTGTGGGACAACTTCAGTTTGAAGTCATTCAATACAGGCTCGAACATGAATACAATGCCATTTGCCGCTGGGAACCCATCAACCTGTACAAGGCATGCTGGATTGAAAGCGACAACAAAGAAGAACTTGAAAATTTTAAGAAACGTAAATTCCAGTTTATGGCCACCGACAAAGAAGGCCGGGACGTCTTTCTGGCTGATTCAGCCTATGTGCTGCGGATGGCTCAGGAAGATTTCAAGGACATCCGTTTCCATTTCCGTTCAGAGTTCTGATTGAAGCTTCCTAAAATGAATACCGGATGTTACCGGCAACTCCGCCGTAAATAATGGAGAATACACGAACGGCATTCAAAACAGCTTTTTCCGTCTGAACCACAGATAGAGACCTACGCCGAGCGCAATCATCAACATCCAGGCAAGCAGGTAACCATGTGTCCATCCTAATTCCGGCATATTTTTGAAATTCATACCCCAGACTCCGACCAGGAAGGTCAACGGAATGAATATGGTAGCCACGATGGTCAGCTGATTCATCGTACGGTTCAGAAATAAATCATTGTTTGCCAGATACAGGTCCACCAGGGAGGCTATGGTTTCCCTGTTGATTTCAAGAATGGACATCACTTGTTGCAGGTGATCGTATGTATCTCTGAAATAGATCCTGGTGGTATCGTGTATCAACGTCGATTCCAACATCAGGGTACGCCTGAAGTCCTCCCAGAATGGCGTGATATCTTTTTTCAATCTGGCATAATCTTTTCGGTACAGCTGAATTTGCTGACCGGCTTCCTTATGGATCGTATTAAATTCCATCAGGGCATCTTCCATTTCCATCAGACTGTTTTGTTGCTTCTCAATGACATCCAGATAGGAATCCACGACAAGGCTGATGAGCAGGTTGAACAGAAAGTCAGCCTGCTGCTTCCGCAACTGCCCGATACCATCCATCAGCGCCTGAAGCACCGGTTCGAACCGGTGGCTGGTACCCTCCTCAAAAGACAATACGAAGTCAGCGGACAGGATCATTCCAAGATGCTCCTTGTCCAGCACAGAAGCCTCATCGTACGAATACGCATCCAATACGGCAAACAAAGCCCCGCTGGTATCCTCCAGTTTGGCCAGGTGCCTGGCATTCAGAATGTCCTGAACAACCGGAATAGCCAGTCCCATCTGAGTACACAAGTCACTCACCAGTTGTGTATCGGACAAACCGCTTATATGGATCCAGTTCACTTTTCCTTTTTCCAACTTTAACTCGTGCGTGTTTTTGATCGTCCGGGTCTGGCAGTTGTTTTCGTCATAACTTGTCAGATGAATTTCAGTTGCCTGAGTAAAATCGCCATTGTAATTCAAGCCGCCATAAAGCAGATTATTACGGCGTTTTCGATTTCCATTCGCGTAAAAGGCGGAACGTTTGTTGGATGTCATGGTCATTTGTTTAAGAAATAGCATCGAGACCGTAAATATACGACAAAACGAAATCGAATCGTTCATTGACCGGTTTCTTTACGTCGTGCAGGTAAATTTAAAGCCTGTCGAGATACGAATAACGCCTTTATTTCCTATTTTTGAGCCTTCATTCAAGTTTTGACAAGATGCTGAAACAACTGGTCTTATTGCTGTTGCTGATACCGATGACCGTCTGTGCCCAAAACAT
>JAUZOU010000518.1 GCA_030706285.1 Bacteroidota bacterium | reverse complement strand
CAGTCCGGTACAACTGCCCGGTTGCATAATAATCCTGCACGATATACCGGTGTCCGGTCGAATCAAAATTGGAGGTACGGTAATAGGTTGCCTGAGTTTTGTCGGTCGTTGGCTGCCAGTTTGAATCATACAACGTAACCGCTAATTTTTGGGCAGGAAGCTGTGCGAACAGGCACAGACAAAAAAGCGTACAAACAAGTTTAACTGTTTTCATAAAAACGTAGTCCGGATTAAAGGGAACAGTGACGCTACCTTTATGCAAATATAAGACGAAATGGTTAACTTTCATTCTGTCAAACCGGCATTTCACATAAAATGATGTACTTTTGAGTCCTTATAGATCAAGGTGATAAATATGAAAAATAAACTATTGTCAATGCTGTTGATCCTGGTGGCATCAGGTATCAGTGCCAAAAAAATTCCGGTAATGGATGTCCTTTATTATAGTGTACCGGCAGAGAAGCCAATCCTTTGCGACAGTGTCAATGTTAAAGGAGAGGCATTCATGCCGTCGTCTTTGCTTGATCTCTGGATGGAAGGACAGGATGCTGCATCACCGGTCAACCGGTTTACGGTCCTGAAGGCAGCATCAGATTCGACATTCAGCCTGAGAAAGCCAGCCAGTGGTTACCTGCTTTCTCTATGGAAATACTACCTGATGCCAGATAATTACCTGCCGTTGAAGCTTAAATTCCAATCAGCCTGTGCATTTGAAGTCTATGTAGACGGAGAAAAGAAACTCACCAAAACAACCGTAGAGAACCGTCGTGAAAAAGCGATCGTGAAGACGGTTGAACTGGATGCCGATCCACGGCAGTATGTCGTCTTGGTAAAAATGCTTGCTTCAGCAACAGATTCATGCCAGGTTTCTTTATCCTTAAATGTCGAAACGGAAGCCCGTGATTCCTTATCCAAACTCACTGCTTCGTCCTCTGACAAACGACGGCTGTATATTCCGGATATGTCAACCGGCAAACGGATTCTGAATACATCCGTTTCACCTAACGGGCAATTTGCACTCATCAACTATTCGTTGATCTACAAAAACGGAACCAGAAGTCAATACGCTGAACTGTACAGGTTGCCGGAAGGGAAACAATTGTGGACAGACAATTCCAACAGGAATTTAAGCTGGATGCCTAAGACCAATGCCCTGTATTATACAATTAAAGGGTATGAAGGAAACGAGCTGCGTCAACTTGATCCTGTCACCTTAGCAGAAACGGTATTGGTCAAGAACCTGCCAGAGGGAGATTTCACCTGGAGCCCCCAAGAACATTTTTTGATTTACACCATCGCAGAATCAGCCAAAGAAGACCAGAGCGATCTTCGACGTTTCCTGTCACCGGAAGACAGGCAACCAGGTTTCAGGAGTCGTTCATCCTTGTATCTATACGACCTTAAAACCGGGTTGCGGAAACGATTGACCTGGGGTAAAGAAACGACGTGGCTGAACGATATCAGTCCGGATGAAACAGCCGTCTTATTCGGGGAAAACCGTATCGCCATTACGAAAGAGCCTTATACGACATCCAGTCTGTTCAGGCTTAACCTGCAAACCATGAAAACCGATACCATCTGGCAGGAAGACAAATTTGCCATCAATGCTCAATTTTCACCGGATGGCAGGCAATTGTTCATGACCGGAGGTCCTGACGCCTTTGGCGGTATCGGATTGAACGTGAAGCCCGGACAAAAGGCCAATCAGTTTGATGTTCAGGGCTTCATCATGGATCTGGCTTCAAAAAAGATCAGACCGGTCACCAAAACGTTCAATCCTTCCATCCTGTCGGCTGACTGGAGCAAAGCCGACGGAAAAATATACCTGCGGGTTGAGGATAAAGACTATCAGCGCATCTACGCATACGACCCTTTCAAAGACACCTATCAGTTATTGCCGCTCAGTCCTGACATCGTCTCTACATTTGATCTGTCAAAAACAGCCCGGATGGCTGTCTACTCAGGATCTACCGTCAACTATACCGGCAAAGCCTATGCCATTGACCTCAAATCGAACAAAGAAACGCTGCTGGCCAATCCTGGTGCCCAACGACTTGCCTCAGTGGAATTCGGGCAAATCAAAGACTGGAATTTTCAGGCTCCGGACAGCACCACTATTGATGGCCGCTTCTATTTACCGCCCAACTTCGATCCCTCCAAGAAATATCCGATGCTGGTTTATTATTACGGAGGCACCTCTCCGACGGCCCGCAACTTCGAAAGCAGTTATCCGCTAACAATGTGGGCGGCTCAGGGATATGTCGTTTATACGCTTCAACCATCAGGCACAACCGGT
>JAUZOU010000517.1 GCA_030706285.1 Bacteroidota bacterium | reverse complement strand
TCGATATGGACTTCGAAACACAGGAAAATGTGTGCGAAGCCGAATACATGGAAATGATCCGCCTCAAAACGGCTGTGCTACTGGCCGCCAGCCTGAAACTCGGGGCTGTGGTCGGAAACGCCTCTCCTACCCAGGCAGACTTGTTATACGATTTCGGGATTCACATCGGCCTTGCTTTTCAGTTGCAGGATGATTTGCTGGATGTCTACGGAGATCCGAAAACATTCGGAAAAAATATCGGAGGCGATATTACGACCAATAAAAAGACCTACCTGCTTATACAAGCCCTCAAGAGAGCCGACGCTACTTCCAGAGAGCAACTGGAACGCTGGTTGACCCTGAAAGATTTCCAGCCTGACGAGAAAATCAGGGCCGTCACAGCCATTTTTGACCAGACAAACGTGAAAAATTTCTGTCAACAGGAAATCGAACGGCATTACAACATGGCTTTAGACTGTCTTAAGGCGACTCAGACAGAGGTTGACCGGAAAGAGCCATTGATGAAGCTGGCAGCCGGTTTGATGAACCGTACCTTCTAATCCAGATTCTTACCATCATGCCTTACAGAAGATTGCCAAACACAGACCAGTCCCGCATTCGTGCCATCAATACGGCACTGGAGCAATATCGCCTGGAAAATGAACCAGGTTTGGTATTCAGTGTAAAAACCATGAATGAGGCAGAAGCATTTTTACCAACATTTGAGAGTGCTCATTACGAGTACCTTGATTCACTGGAGCAGCAAAAACAGGCCAGCAAAAAATACTACAACCAGATGCACATGGCCCGGCTGTATTTGTCCCATTTCATTCAGGTACTGAATTTCGGCGTCATAAGAAACGAGATCAAAAAAGAAGCCAAGAAACTGTATGGACTTGAGCCGGACAATTTTACCGTTCCGGACCTGAGTACGGAATCAGCCCTGTTATCATGGAGCGAACACGTCATCAACGGTGAAAAGGTACGGATCAGCAACGGTGGTACCCCAATCTATAATCCGGCTATTGCCAAAGTCAGCGTTCATTACGAAATATTCCGGGATACCTGCATTTCCCAGAAAGTCTTTCAGAAGAGTACCAACCGGTACCTCGAACAATTGGCTTCGATGCGGAATGAAGCCGACACCATTATTCTGAATATCTGGAACCAGGTGGAAGACTACTTTAAACTAGAGCCTGAAGAGATCAGGCGCAAACACTGTCAGCAATACGGCATCCGTTATTACCTCAGAAAAGGCGAGAAAGGCGAAGGAACCGGCCTGAGCGAAGCAGACGAGTCAGAACCTGATGATGCAGTATATTGATACCCATGCTCATATTTACCTGGAAGAATTCCGGGACGACATCAGCGACGTTGTGCAACGGTGTCAAGAAGCGGGACTTTGCGAAGTCTGGTTACCAGGCACTGATGCCTCATGCCTGAAGCAACTGGAAGCACTTTCAGACAACTATCCAGGCTATTTTCGATTGTTTGCCGGGTTGCATCCGGAAGATGTCAGACCTGATTTCCGCCGGCAAATCGATGTTATTTCGCAAGCCATTCAGTCCGGCCGTTACACCGGAATCGGGGAGATCGGCCTGGATCTTTACTGGGACAAGACCTATCTGAAAGAACAGCTGGAAGCCCTGACCCTTCAACTCGACCTGGCTGTCGCCCTCCACCTGCCAGTCAACCTTCATGTCAGAGAGGCATACGAAGTCATCATGCCCATCATCCGGACTTACTACGACAAAGGACTAAAGGGCATTTTCCACAGCTTTTCCGGTACGCTGGAGCAAGCCCGTGAGCTGACCGAAACGGGTGGTTTCCTGTTAGGAATCAACGGCAGCATTACGTTCAAAAAGTCACAAGTGGCCGGCTTTCTGCCAGCCATTCCATTGAAACATTTAGTCACCGAAACGGACTCGCCCTATATGACACCGGTTCCCTTCCGAGGCAAACGCAACGAGCCGAAGTACATTCCATTGATTGTCAAATTCTTGTCTGGATTATACAACGTGCCAGAAGCAGCTGTTGCCGCGCAATGCCTGGAAAATGCCAGGAGTTTAATTTCAGAGCAGTAACAGCAACCGGTTACATCATCTCAGAATAAACAGAAAGAGCCTCCCAAAAGGCTCTTTCTGTTTATCTTTAATCTCTAAGAATTACCATACCCGCTCCTTAGGGCGGAATCATTGCTATAGGCTTGCCCTTGATTTATTGATGTGAGGATTACTCGTTCTCCATCACCACTTTCTTTCGCAAAATGACCTGACGACCTTTGGCCACCTGAACAATGGCCACTCCATTGAAATGGT
>JAUZOU010000516.1 GCA_030706285.1 Bacteroidota bacterium | reverse complement strand
TTAATCGTGCTATATGCCATCTTTTCAATCTACTACTGCCTGCTACTATCTGCTATGGTCTGCTATGGTAAATGCAAAACTACTTAAAATGAATTGAAATCCAAAAAAATACCCGATACATTTTTTGCATCGGGCACTTTGCATTCAATCGGTTGATTCGTCTACGGAATTCAATCAACGGCTCTTTTTTCCGGAAAAGATCTCCGACAGTTTTTCCTCCAGGGCTGGGCCTCGAAGGTCGTTCGCAATAATGATGCCATTGGGATCCACCAATACGGTATGTGGAATCGAGGAAAAGGCATAAAGTGCAACAGCTGTACTCTTCCATCCTGCCAGATCGGACAGTTGAGGCCAGGGGAGTTTATGCTGTTGAATGGCTTTTTTCCAGTCAGCTGCTTGCTCATCGAGAGAAACACCCACTACGTCAAAGCCCTGTTTATGGAACTTGGCATAGCATGCCAGTAAATTAGGCAATTCCTTCATGCAAGGGCCGCACCAGGAAGCCCAGAAATCGATGAGCACATACTTGCCGTTAGTGACATAGTTTGATAATGTGACTGTGTCACCCTGAGCCGAAAACATGGCCATATCCACGTATGGTTGTCCGATGGCAACCTTCTTGGCCTGGTTCAACTGCTTTTGCAAAGCTTGGACAAAGGGATCCTTATAAAAAGTCTTGTCACCCAACAACAAAATCGATTCAATATCGGCATCCTGTAATGAAGCAGCCGTTGACTTTAGCAGGTGAACGCCAAGCGGGTTTTTGATGTTTGATTTGATGGTCTTAATCGCCAATTCTCTGAATTTAGCTTCAAATTGTTGATAGGCTTCTGAAAATGATTTTTGTAAAACCGGATTGTTTGGATCCGCCCTCAGCTGATTGTTCAGTTTGACCACGTCCTTGGTCAATTTCACATATTGATCTTCAAAAGCCTGATAAGAATCATTGACTGATCCGCCCGTTATGCGTAACTGCTTATCCGTCAGATCAACAGTCAACTTACCTTCCACATAAAAGTCTTTCATGATCATCGGATTCCCTTGAGGATCCTTAATGACGAGCATATACCAGTCGGCCGAATCCACGTTGCCCTTTAGTTTGAACTGACCATCTTCAATAATAGCAGAATCAATGGCAGCAGAGGTATAATCAGGAGACTGTCCCATAATGCAAATCTGTCTCCCATTCAGCGAAGGATCACTGATTTTTCCACGCAGGTCATACGTGCTTTTGCCAGTGCAGGAAACGAAGGCCAGAAAACAGGCGATAAAGAAAGCTGGGTGTTTCATAGACAAGTTTTTAGTTGTTTGTTGCATAGATTGTTCTGCCTATTTAAAAACGCGCATAGACACTAAGAGGCAATGCCATCCCGGATGTATCCTTGACGACCAGTTCGCCATATTCCACCGGATGAATGGCGGCAGGGAAATATAGGCTCAGCAGATTTGCAGCAATGATGGGCGAAAAGCCCATTGAATAAAGGTTCAGCACAACAAAACCATCAGGCTCCAATAGCTGGCTGCAAGCTTCAAGCAGGTTGGTTATCTGATCTTCCAGTATCCACTTCTCTCCCGACGGGCCACGACCATATGCCGGTGGATCCATCAGAATTCCATGGTAACGTTTTCCACGTCTTACCTCCCGTTGTACATATTTCAGGGCGTCTTCAACGATCCATCTAACTGCAGAAAAGCCTGAGTTGTCGGCATTTTCTTTGGCCCAGGAAACAACAGGTTTCACAGAATCGACATGTGTCACCATGGCTCCTGCGGCCGCTGCGGCTAACGTAGCGCCACCAGTATAAGCAAATAAGTTCAGAACAGCTGGTTCATCTATGGCTAACGCTGAAACTCGGTCATAGATAAAGTCCCAGTTAGAGGCTTGTTCAGGAAATATTCCGATGTGTTTGAAAGCTGTCATTCCCAGTCTGAACAGCAGTTTATGTTGCCGGCATGGGTAACTTATCGTCCATTGATCTGGCATGTTTTGCTTTCGCAACCATTCTCCTCGTTCCGAGGAATCCTGAACATGAGTATTGGACGTTCTCTTAAACCACGCCTGCGGTAAGTCCTCCCATTCTGTAAGAGCTAATTTCTTTGGCCACACAGCCTGAGGTTCCGGCCTTCTCAAAATATAAGAACCATAACGTTCCAGTTTTTCATAGCCTCCGGAGTCTAGCAATTCATAATCCTCCCAGATTAACGGAGTTGATTCTGTCATGGGTCTCGTTTTTTAGTGTCCAATGCGGCAAACGTAGCGTTTTTTTTGGGGACGTCAAAATCTTTTTGCACTTTTGA
>JAUZOU010000515.1 GCA_030706285.1 Bacteroidota bacterium | reverse complement strand
TACCAAAACGGTATGTCCCGGATGGCACCAAGGTGGGTGACACGCTTTCTGTCTTTATTTACAACGATTCCGAAGACCGGCTGATCGCTACGACAGAAATGCCCTATGCCATGGTTGGCGAATTTGCCTTTCTGGAAGCCGTCTCTGTCAACGAGACGGGTGCCTTTCTGGACTGGGGACTGATGAAGCAGTTGTTGGTCCCGTTTCGTGAACAAAAGATGACAATGCAGGAAGGACATTGTTATCCTGTTTTCATTTACGTGGATTACGAAAGCCGGCGCATTACAGCGTCGGCCAAGTTGAACAAGTTTATCGACACCTCTCATCCGGATCTGGAAGAGGGGCAGGAAGTGGAATTAATGATCTACCAGACAACCGATCTAGGTTGGAAAGCCATCGTGAATCAACAATACAGTGGCATTCTGTACAAGAATGAAGTGTTTCAGCCGGTAAAAAACGGCGACAAGTTCAAGGGATTTGTCAAGAAAATCCGCGAGGACGACAAATTGGATCTGATGTTGCAGAAACCCGGCTTTGAAAAAATCGACGACTTTTCAGAGAAGCTTTATCAATTGCTGAAACAAGCCGGCGGATTCTTGCCTGTAACAGACAAAAGCCCTTCAGATGAGATCTATACCAACTTTGGCGTTAGTAAAAAGACCTATAAAAAGGCTGTCGGCGATTTGTATAAAAAAAGGCTCATCATCCTGGAAGAGAAAGGTATACGCCTGGTCCCATCGAAAAAGCACGAACGGCAATAACAAGCTGGAAACCGTTACAAACTTCTGAAAGGATAGACTCATCGTTTGTACCGCTGCTGGTATAATGTGAAAATATGTTATTTGATTGGCCGTTTTACAGAAAAACCTCTTTTTTTCTTCATGATATTATCACTATCTTTGAAGAGCATAATAAAATCATATGGTACGTTCTAAAGGTTTCGTATCCCAGGTCATAGGACCAGTAGTGGATATTCGATTTAATACAGAAGATGGTAGCGCGGTGCTACTTCCAAAAATTCACGATGCTGTGAAAATTCCCTTGCAATCTGGTAAGGAGTTGATCGTAGAAGTCCAGCAACACATAGGAGAAAATACCGTCAGGACGGTAGCCATGGATAGTACGGATGGTTTGAGCCGTGGATTGGAAGTGTTTCCGGTTGGTTCACCGATTCTGGTCCCTGTTGGCGAGGAGCTGAAAGGCCGCTTGTTGAACGTAACAGGAGATACGGTGGATGGCCTGAAACCCATCGAAAGTCATGAAACCTTGCCTATTCACAGAGATCCGCCGGAATTCAACGAATTAACGACCTCCACTGAAATTTTCTATACAGGTATCAAAGTCATCGACTTGCTTGAACCGTATGTTAAGGGTGGAAAGATTGGTTTGTTTGGGGGCGCCGGTGTCGGTAAAACTGTGCTGATCATGGAATTGATCAACAATGTGGCTAAAAAAAGTAAGGGCTTTTCTGTGTTTGCCGGTGTCGGTGAACGTACCCGTGAAGGAAATGACCTGCTTCGTGAAATGATCGAATCCGGTGTTATCCGTTATGGCGATGAATTCAAGAAAAGCATGGAAGCTGGTGACTGGGATTTGTCCAAAGTCGACTACAATGAATTGGCCAAATCACAGGCAACGCTGGTGTTCGGCCAGATGAATGAACCTCCTGGTGCCCGTTCTTCTGTCGCCCTATCAGGACTGACGGTTGCCGAGTCTTACAGGGATGCCCAGAGTGAAGACGAAACTCCGAAAGATATCTTGTTCTTTATTGATAATATATTCCGTTTTACTCAGGCCGGTTCCGAGGTTTCAGCCTTACTGGGGCGTATGCCTTCAGCTGTCGGTTACCAACCGACCCTGGCATCTGAAATGGGAGCGATGCAGGAACGTATTGCTTCCACGAAATCCGGTTCCATCACTTCCGTACAAGCTGTTTATGTACCTGCCGATGACTTGACTGACCCTGCGCCGGCGACGACATTTGCTCATTTGGATGCCACGACGGTATTGAGCCGCAAGATTTCAGAATTGGGTATTTTCCCTGCCATCGATCCGCTTGAATCAACATCCCGGATACTTGATCCCAAAGTCATTGGTACCGAGCATTATGAAACGGCTGAGCGAGTCAAACAAATCTTACAGCGTAACAAGGAATTGCAGGACATTATTTCCATCCTTGGTATGGAAGAGTTGTCTGATGAAGATAAAAAGACGGTGAATCGTGCCCGTCGTATCCAACGGTTCCTGTCACAGCCATTTACCATGGCCGAAGCCTTTACGGGGCAGCCAGGTGTGATG
>JAUZOU010000514.1 GCA_030706285.1 Bacteroidota bacterium | reverse complement strand
GTAGTGTTGATCTGTATGATTCTATTGGTCAATAATAAGAAAATCATGGGCGAGTATGTCAATAAGCCGCTTAACAATATCATTGGCTGGAGTGCTATCATCATATTGATAGGTCTGTCTGTTACGCTACTGGTGCTGCCTTTGTGCCATAGATAGGGCTGCGTTCTGGCAAAGCCGTCAAATCAGGAACCGTGTCAATAAATTTTTCATAACCTCTGGCATCGGCATTTATGTCTATTCTGTTTTTTAGTTAATTTGGAACGAAGCAGGGGCTACCTGAAACATGCATCTTATCCTGAGATTATCAAATAAAAAACCGGCCAAATTTCCAAGTATTTCCCTACTTGAAATTTAGCCGGCTTTTTATTTGATATCAGCCTTTTATGGTTCTAAACAATTCATCATTCAAGCATTAGCTGAACCTTGATTATTCACATAGTTGCGTGCAATAATGGATGAGCCAGCCCCAACAGGTCGAACCAGTCAGCGTTGCAAATGTATACTCAGGGCCACCATTCCCCCAAGCCATTCCGATGCAAACCTTAGCGTGAGTAGCCAGATAATAACAATCAGGTAAGCCACTTAAAGGTAACGAATAATTGACTTCATAGGCCTGATGTGCAAGAAATGGTCCTTGCTTTAAAAAGGCCGTTGTTGTGTAATCGGGTTCTTTATTTGAATTTAAAGGCATGTCTTCAAGTGTTCCGACATATAGTTCTGTTGAATAGATAAAATGGGCTGAATCCGTCTTATAGGTAACATACAGGCTATCCATGTCGTTGGTAACGATAATCTCTCCGACCGTTGTTTGGCCCTTGTTGGAAATAAACGGATAAGATACAGGGACAAATACACATTGTTTGCATTTCTGTTTATTATAGATGAGGTATGTTGCCCAACTGCCTCTCTCCGTAAACCGTTTTCCATCGGCCCAGGCTGTTTCACATTGTAGCACACAGTGATGATTATTAAGCAACAATGCATCGGCATGAGCAGCAACCATAAAAGAATCGCCCAGTTCATCCAGCGGAATCACATACGTGAAGGTTGTGACACATGGAAAATGGAACGTACTATACGGAAAACGTCCCACCATCGGATTCCCGGCATTATTTACAGGTGGCCCTTGTTCAAACCAGGATGATTTGAACTTTTTATGCTTTTTGCTATTTACAAGAGTTGCTGTATAATTACCGGCAGGTCCAACATACAAATGTGTATTGTAAAGTACCCATCCGCCTTCTGTCCGGTATTCCACATACAAATTCTTATCATCATTGGAGATGGTTACCGTACCGATATCAATATGCCGGCCGGCATACAATACAGCGACAGTTTGTTCTCCACAAACAGAATGAACAGTATCAGTAACTGTTCCGCCATTATCATGGGCACATCTGAGCATGGCTGATGCTCCGGATGCCACCTCCATCTGTTTACCGATTAAAGAATCGGTTTCTGTGTCTTTCACGTATTCTTCACTATTACAGGAATTCAGATAAAGACCTCCGGTAAGGCATAGTGTGAATACCACCCAATTGAACAACTTCATTTTTTTCATATGCATTAAGTTTTAGTGAAATGATTGAAAATCAGTCGTTTATACCTAAAAGCCAGACATTTTTTCAGGTAAGCACCTCATTCTGATGATGTCATCGTCAAAAAGATGATCATGGATTATCCATGTTTAAAAAAATGCCATTCGTTACGAAGCAACTTGAGCAGACAACCACTAATAGATTGCTTGTCAGTACTTAGCTGGCTTGTAGAAAAAAATCTGTTGAAAATGCGGGCTTTGTTGTCACTTTCTGATCGATCCGATTAAAAAAGAATGACATAAACCCTGGCACTGTACAATCGCTTCTTTCAGGTTTTAAGCGAAAGGCTTCTTTGGGATCAGCTCTGAACCAGCTATGTCAATAGATGACATTCGATGATTGCAGCCTAGTGCACTGGTATACTGTAAATGGTTAACTCAAATGATTCGATTTTTTTGGGAAATCACTCATACCAAACAGCATAGAGCTCAAATATATACTATTTTAAATTAATATGCAATAGTTAATTAGAAAAATGTGTCCACTTCCGAAAGTCTATTTTTGCTATTTTTCAAAAAAAAATATTTACGCTGAAAATCAACGCGTTGCAAATCACTAAATCCTAAAAAAGAGCTTTCCGGAATTGAGTCTCAACTGTTATTCTTCCATTATCCCAACCGGAAAGAAACAAGAATTCAACCATTAGTCCTACCTTTGTGCCTGAAAGACTATTTTTCATGAAACTGATTCGATTTATTAAAAACTGGACGCTACCTATTTC
>JAUZOU010000513.1 GCA_030706285.1 Bacteroidota bacterium | reverse complement strand
GTCTTGAAGCCTGGAAATAGCCGGTATACATAAACGTACCATCACCACTTGCATTATAAACATTACCCATAACCAGGCTCATCGGATAAAGAGAGGAGCCAATACCTGAAACAGAATTATTCCAGGAGTTATTTCCCAAGCCTATCAGGTAATAAGGCCTTATATAACTAACCTGATCATATGACTTAAGCACATTTTCTGTCGATTGGTTGGCAACGTAATCCACCAGATAATTGGTGTGAGCGTCATCGGCCGGCAATAACCTCTCTTGCATCACCAATCCGATTTTATAGGCATAATAGCTATCTTCCATAAAGAAGATGTTTCCCTTAAGGTCCTTTTTCATCGACCTTATCTGGATACAATTAGGGTAAAAGCCTGCCATAGCCGAGACACTCACAACCGAATCAATGCTGATGTAGTCATCCGATTCAGGGATAATCTGGAATGCACCGGCTTTCAGGTACTCATTAGGGAACAATGCCATTGGAGTCGGCAAGATATAGGCCGAATCGAGATTTGTAGAGATATTACCTTTTTCATCTTCTGCTCCATAGGCTCCCACCAGTACATTACCGGCATCATCTTTTCTAAGCCACAGACAGCGAAAGATTGACTCAGTTGTACTGTATTCTCGTGTGTTATTATCAAACATATTTTCAACGCCTTTTTCAAGGAAATAAGGCGTTCCATTTATCGTATCCGTTCTGATAAATTTGTACGTTGTATACCTTTCGCTCCAACCGTATGATTCGGTTGTCAGCAGCTTTGAGTAATTTCCGACACAAAAAGGCAAATAATAATCGGAGGCCGTTGCATTCGGTACAACACTTCCTATCTCCATGATATTGGTAAAATCGCTCCATTGTTTAGCTGATCGATAGGCTGAAACACAACCTTCTGGGACATACAGCATACAACTAGATTTATCGATGAAGTTAAAGACACTGTCCGAGGCAGACAAATCGACCGGTGTTTTCGAATTGGCGATAATGGACTGCAATCCGGTGCAATTATAAAAACAATAGCCTCCAATAGAAGTCACAGATGACGGGATATTGATGGAAGAGAGGTTCTGGCACCAATAAAAAGCTTCAGGTGCTATTCTTGTGACACTCGATGGAATGGTAATCTGCTGTATGGTGTTGGAACCTTCAAAAGCGGCTGTGTCAATAACTGAAACAGTCGGAAGAATGTCAAAATAAGCATTCTTTCCTCCCGGGAAAATGAGCAGTTTCTGCTGGTTTTTATCATAAACGGCACCATCAAAAGAGGAATAGTTGGCATTGTCTTCTGAAACATCTATGGCTGTCAAGGCATTATCGAACGTAAAGGCACAATAGCCAATGTGCGAAACAGAAGCCGGTATAGAGACATTAGTCAGCGAAAAGCAACCTTGGAATGCATAATCATTGATCTGTGTTACCCCTTCCGGCACAGTCAATGAGTTCAAGCCACAATTCCAAAAAACAGAATAGTCAATAACTTTCAAAGAGGACGGCAGCTGAATCTCATACAGGCTATAACAATTTCTGAATGCCAATGAATCAATGGCTATCACCTGATCGGAAATTTGCACAAAAGCCAGTGCGGTACAACCGTTAAAGGCAGATCGTCCGATTGACGTCAGTGTGGCCGGTAAAGACACCGCATTGATCGTTGTTTTATTAAGCAGGGCATTTCTGGGCATCTTATTAGCCGGATACGTGTACGTTACATTCAACGTACCCTCCGTTCCGGTATAGGCTGCAATCGTAGCACCGCTCAAATCGAGTGCCGATAAAACAGGCATATCGTTCCTTATCGTCTTGAAGTCACGGGCATCCATCGTTCCAGTGACAATCAGTTCAGTAACTGTTTGTAATTCGTCTGCGGTTAGAGCTGAAGCCAATCCTCCTGCCGCAAGGCTGACAGATTTGACAACGGGTGGGATATAATGGCCGATTTGTCCATCGTCGCTGGTAAACCAGCCATTTTTTTCATCCCAGAAGGCTATGCTGAAAATACTGTTCGTCACAGGTGTCGACTGCGTTTCCCATGTTGAACCGCCATTATCCGTCCTGACAATATATCTGGAATTCAAGCCATCCCCATTATCATCTGAACCCTCACTGCCGAACCAACCGGTGTTGGCATTTAAGAAGAAAACTGTTTTAAAATTGGCCGTCGCATCCTGATTGGTATTCGTTTAAGGTATCATTGTTGATCGTCCATCAGTCGTTTTCATATCGAGCCCGTTTTTGCCTACAAACCAAACATGGCTCAGATCCGTAATACAAAGATAATTGGCTTTCCCGATATTGCTTGCCTGCAAAGACCAG
>JAUZOU010000512.1 GCA_030706285.1 Bacteroidota bacterium | reverse complement strand
TAAGCGGCGCTTCATCGATGACGACGTCAATGTTCTGATACTGGACGCCATAAGCCGTCTGGAATGGATAAGGCGCTTTTCCTCTGGTTCCTATGCCAATCGTATAGACACGTATGCCAAATGTTTTGGCTATTTCGGCTGCAGTAATCGGATCGATGTCTCCGCTATTGTTGGTTCCATCGGTCAGCAGGATGATGACTTTTGACTTGGCTTTTGAATCCTTAAGACGACTGACGGCGTTGGCAAGACCAAGCCCGATCGCTGTTCCATCTTCCACGATGCCGCTTTTAATACCGCCGAACAGATTGAGCAAGACGGCATGATCTGTTGTCAACGGACATTGGGTAAAACTTTCGGCTGAGAAAACAACCAGCCCTATATTATCATTGGGCCTTCCTGCAATAAATCTTGAGGCAACTGTTTTGGCAGCCTCCAATCGGTTTGGCCTGAGGTCTTCGGCGAGCATACTGCTTGACACGTCAATGGTCATCATGATGTCAATGCCTTCAGTAGAGACATTTTCCCAGCTGTTGGTCGATTGAGGACGTGCCAGAACGATGATCACGCAGACAACGGCTAACATGCGCAACACAAACGGCACATGCTCCAACCTGGTTTTCCAAGACCTATTTGCCTTATCAAACGAGAAACTGTTGGATACCTGAAGTGTCGGATACCGTTTCTTCCGCTTGATAATATACCAGGCAATGGCAGGGATTAGCAGGAACAATAAAAATAAATAGGATGGATTGGCAAATGTCATTTTTGTTGATATTTTTTCAAATAGTCTTCCTGATCGTTCTTGGGAGTTTCTTTGGGTTCATTATCCGCCATCTGTTCTTCCATGGCTTCTTTTTGTTCTTCCACTGATAAAACTTCCTCTGTTTTCTTTGTTTGATTGACAAACAGGTAAGCATTCATCATACTTAACTCGTTGTCATTTTCAAGTGGTGTCAGTTTCGCAAACTTCACCAGGTCGGCCAGTTGCAGGATTTGTTTCAGGTTCTGATAAACGGATTGCGTGTTTTTATCCCGCCTGAACAATTCAAGAATTTCACCGGTTGTCATTTCCAGAGAATCAACCTGAAACCGGCGATTGATATAGATTCTTAAAATATCTGACATTCTGGTATAAAACTCTTTGTTTCTACCCGTATGCCAAAGTTTTTCTGATTTCAGTTTATCAAGCTCCATGATGGCAACAACATGAGGTGGCAAATTGGCCAGCATCGCCTCTTCTTCAGAAAGTTCACCTTTTTGTTTTCGTTTGCGGAAATACCACCAGCCTAAAAGACCGAGAGCAATAATCAGTAAAACAAGAAGAACAGGTAGCAGGTAGTCCGCCCATACAAATGGTGGTGCCTGTACGCCTTTAATGTCAAACAATTGATGTTTGGTTGTGTCCACGTTATACGTCAGGACCTTTAACGATAGATTGTTGCTTTCAAACGTGTCTTTTCCAGCCAGGATCTTGATTGGAGGAATATAGTAGAAGCCTGAATCAAACGAGGTGATCTTGTAATTGGCTTTGATTTTAATATAGCCGTTACTTTCCTTGGTTGTATCCACATGACCTCTGGTTACCACTTCAATGCCTTTTATCAGTGAATCTCCCGGAAAGGAAGGCAAGGTGTAATGCAATGAAGCAGGTCCATTAATGGTGATGTGGAAACCAGACTGTTGTCCGATAGGCATCGTGGTTGAATCGATGGCTGCAGTGACGGTAACCGATTGGGAAAAAGCGGTTGTCGTACAGGTCATCATGACAACGAGAAAAAGACTTCGTACAATTTTTTGCATAGTTATGTGCTTGGCAAGTCTTTGCATAATGAGCATTAACTTCTAAGATGGAACAAATTGATCAGTGCCTTTACATAATCTTGTTCTGTCGAAACGGATATGGAATCAACCTGGCTTTTTTTGAATTGATCAGCGAGGGTATTTTGTTGATTGGCCCACCATAAACTATAAGCTTGACGGACAGCCTTGGAGGAAGCGTCTATTTGTCGTTCCAATCCTGTTTCGGCGTCCTTGATCGTCATAAGCCCTACAGGGGGTAGTTCCGTCTCGCGTTTATCATAGACCTGGACAGCCACAACATCGTGTTTGCGGTTTGCAATGGTCAAATCGGTCTGAAAATCATTGATATCAATGAAATCTGAGATGACAAATGCCGTACAACGTTTTTTAATCGCACTGGTCAGGTATTTTAGTGCTCCTGCCAGATCCGTTTTGGTGTTTTCGGGTTTGAATTCAATCAACTCGCGAATGATGAACAAGATATGTTTTTTACCTTTTTTAGGCGGAATGAATTTTTCGAG
>JAUZOU010000511.1 GCA_030706285.1 Bacteroidota bacterium | reverse complement strand
TTCAGGGAGTAGCTCGTCAAACGCGGATAAGATGGTCTGTACATTCCACATGAAAATGCCTGAATTCCACAAAAACTCTCTGCTTTCCAGAAAGACCTGTGCCAGTTCGGCGTTGGGCTTTTCAGTGAATGTTTTGACTTTTGAGATATTGCCTTGTTTCTGGGCTTCCAGCTGAATATAGCCATAGCCTGTTTCTGGCCGGTTGGGTTTAATGCCAATGGTCAGCAAGACATTGTTTGAAGCGACAAAATCAAGCCCTTCCCGGATGCAATCCAGAAAATCGGCCTCTTTGAGGATAAGGTGGTCGGAAGGAGCAACAACGATGTTTGCTTTTGAATTGACGGCAAGAATCCGGTTGGCGGCAAATGCAATGCAGGGCGCTGTGTTTCTGCGCTGTGGCTCCAGTAAGATCTGATTCTCGTTTATCTCAGGAAGCTGGCTCATGGTCAGTTCCTTGTATTTTTGATTGGTGACGATGTAAATGTTTTCTGCAGGCAGGACCCGGCGGAAACGGTCGACTGTTTGTTGAAGGAGCGATTTCCCGGTGCCAAAAAAATCCAGAAATTGTTTGGGCAATGAGGTGCGGCTGGCTGGCCAGAAACGGCTGCCGATTCCACCGCTCATGATGACACAATAATTGTTTTCCATAGATTCGCTTTTTTGATCCAATCAACCAAAGGTAGCAAAAGCTGATAACGTCCGCAAATGGGCAGCTATTTTTTCTCGGCAGAGACCGTCACTTTAACTGGTTTTTTGGAAAGCGCCGCTTTCTTCTGTTGTTCAGTTGCTTCACGAGCTAACCGTACGTCTTTTTGGTTGGGCTCCCAAAGTGAGTTCTCGATGCCGCTCAGTTCTTTTTCCAGACGATCCTGTTCAGCTTTGATGGCTTCAGGGGTTTGGCAGTATTGATAAATCGTCTGATTTTTCAGGTTGGACACCTTAAAAATTTCTCCTTTATATCGACGCTGGTTAAAGTAGTCGTAATAAGTCAGTCTTTCGGCACTATTCAGCGAATCGGGTGCAATAGCCTGTTTGGAAAGGTATGCCTTGACAGATTCCATTGGAATCCAGAACATCGGGTACGTTCTGGTCTCTCCCAAATCATCCGACCGGATCAGAATAGGACAGAGGGCAACCGCTTTTGTCTGCATGCATGAGTTTCGCTGGTCCAGGTACATGACTTCCTTGACGTAGAATCTAGTCACTTCAGCGGTTGGTATATCAACCGCGTCTATATCGAAAATGGTCACTCCGGGACGTTTTGGATCTGTTTTTTCCCTGTAAGGAACATCGAAGCGTTTGAGCAGTTCTTTGAATTTTATGGCGTACTCATCGGTAAAGATTTCTCTTCCATCAAGGTATTCATACGCTTTGACATTACCTTGTGCAATCGCTTCAAATATGGTTGAGAACAAGTTCTTATGGCTTTCGGAGGCCTCAACCGGATAATATAAGGCGGCATTGATATTGGCCGTCAGATCGATCATCCGATAAATGTCTCTTTTCCATACGATATCTTCTGCCCGAACCTTTTGAGATTCGGGTTGCCTGCTGTTTTTAAAGGATAAGCCTGTGACAGTTCCGGAATAATCCTCTGTTGTCGTTTGCTTGTTTTGCCCCAGTACGCTATTGATGGATAAAGCTGCAAAAAGCGTGAAAGCAATCAGCTTGTGTTGTATGCAAAGGCTGTACATCGTTATGGTATATTAGTTGATAATAATTTCAATTGGGGCAGTCAGGGTTTGTCTGACGCCGTCCGGGCCAACGGCTTGAATATTGGTGATCAGAAGCCGTTTCCCACGTGTCAGGCTCCGGATAACTTCTTTTTGCTCACTGGAAAATCGTGATCCGTTTGATTCTCTCATCAGAGAATTTCCCATGGAATCGTAAATCAGGGTTTTGAACGAAAGAACGGTAAACCTCACGTCGAGTAGCTCGTCATCCAGCGCAGCCGTGATACCGGGTGCTTCCAGCAACAAGGTTTTTCTGAAACCGGTGCCACCTTTGTAGCGACGAAGAAGCCCATTGGCATCTCTGTATTCGATGAACCCTCTTGGCTCCGGCAACGGACGAACCCGGAACGGTGTTCTTGAAACAACCTGACTCCGTCCGTCATTCAGGGCCGTGACAGTAATAACACATTCCCTGCCTGGGGTCGAAGGTCTGGCAATCCACATATTTCCGGAACGGACCAGGCTTCCGTTGGAGGAGGTTGCAGAAACCTGGCGATCGGTCATTCCTGGGACGGAGATGCTGACCTGGTTGTTGATGCCGGCATACAAAACGTTCATCATCGTGTTTGAAACGGTGGCCATTGGCTCAATAACCGTGTA
>JAUZOU010000510.1 GCA_030706285.1 Bacteroidota bacterium | reverse complement strand
TGGCATAGTCCGGCAAATTCTTTTCACTGGTCACTGTTTCAAGATAGGACGCATTGAACGAACCGGAATACTTATACTTTACCCGGTAATTTGTCCTTCCCGTAAGGCCCCAGGATCCTTTCGAATAGATTTCACTGGTCAAGGCCACATCCACATAATCGTTGATGGCAAAATAATAACCCAAATCCTTCAGATAGAAGCCTTGGCTCAACTCGTCACCATAAGAAGGAGACAATATACCGGACGAATACTTGTGAGAAATCGGGAAATAACCAAACGGAATAAACAACGGTAAGTGAACATCTTCCATCACAAGATGGGCCGGTCCTGAAACCATGTATTTGCCAGGAACGACTTTCGCCTTACTCAGATCGAGGTAAAAATGCGGATGATCATGGTTGTCACAGGTCGTATACTTGCCATCAATCATACAAAGCTCTTCTTCAGCTGTTTTCTTGGTCAACCCACTCACAATATAGCCTTCACCTTGCTGTGTGATCACTTGGGAGATGAGTCCTTTTCCGGTTTTGAAGTTATACCGGATCTGCTTGCAGGTATATTCTCCGCTTTTATCTTTCAACACGGGATTTTCCACAATCGCCCCCGCCGAATCGGTCCGCCCGATGGCATACATGAGGCTGCTGTCCGAATTCAGCTGAATGTAGCCGGCCTCCATACTCATTTTATCGTAATTGACCTTTGCCTGGCCATACAACTTGCCGACACCTCCGGCCAGGAAAACCAGCGAATCCCTGGCTTCATAGTCGACAATTTCAGTGATGGTTTGCTTTTTCTTTTTGGAAAGGGTATCGGACTTCGCCAATGAATCTTTTTGGCCCGGTTTTGCCGGCAAACTGTCAACGGCAGTCCGCGGCTTAGCTTGCAAGGGTTCTTTAAGCATGGCCGAAGCAGGAGTCTGACCACCTGCATTGAATACAGGGAATGTCAAACAGCATAAAATAAACAACAATCCAGGGAAAAAAGCCTTGAAAGTCCTGCGCAAAGGGGTCATGCTAAGCTCTTGATTAATGCCGCAAAGGTAAATAAAACTACTTGGAAACAGAAAGCGAGAACGTGAAAAGTACTTAATCCATTCCCCAGGCAGTCACAATTGACTTTATAAAAAACGGTTGCACCAGTTGTCGAAACGGATCAGACCTTCCGTCCCATACTTTTCGATATTCGAGCGGACCGCCTCCACTGTTTTCTCGATGCCAGGTGTACCCTTCGAATAGAAAAGATCTGCAAAGCAAATGATTTGTTCTTCGATCGTAACCGGTGACATATCCCGGTGGGGCAACGGCAGTTTCAACCGCTCGATTTCTGCTACCGTCAATCCTGTTCCAATATGCCTCTCGCAGACAAGACCATGTTTGGGCATATCTTCCAGATCCAGAATTTCCCGTCCAAGATAGCCATGACAAATATATGGTGCAGGTCCGAAACAACTTATTTTAGGCGCATCGGCCATAAACACCCCGATATCGTGCAATAAAGCGGCTTCTTCCAGAAACGTCCTGTCAGCACCCAGCTCAGGATGATTCCGGGCTATTTCAAGTGATTTTTCAGCCACTTTCATGCTATGATGACAGACAATGTCATATAAGCCAGGATGCTCATCCAGGTATTTATGAAGAATCGGAAACACATTCATAAGACAACTTAATCTGTTAAACGCGCAAAGGAAGCCAAAACTTTTGGCATGATAGCATATTTACGCTATTTTTGCCATGTAAAAATACGACAATATGAACAAACGCATCCTCGTTCTGGCGATTTTGATTGTTTGTTATCCATTATTTATCACAACTTCTGCCAAATCAGCAGCCGACCCTTTTACGCTCATCATTGATGCCGGTCACGGAGGAAAAGATCCCGGTGCACTCGGGTCAATCGTCCGCGAAAAAGACGTGGTGCTTGATGTTGCCTTACGTTTCGGGCAACTGGTCAAAAGGAACCATCCAGACGTCAAGATTATTTACACCCGGAATACGGACGTTTTCATTCCCCTGGAAAGAAGGGCCCAGATAGCCAACAACGCCAAAGCCGACTTATTTATTTCCATCCATGCAGACTGGGCGGAAAGCAAATCGGTCCACGGCGCCTCGACGTTCACGCTCGGACAAAACCGGACTAAGGAAAACTTTGAAATTGCCAAACGGGAGAATTCCGTCATCCTGCTCGAAGAGAACTATGAAAAACGGTATGAAGGATTTGATCCGAATTCTGCCGAATCCTACATCATGTTTGAATTCATGCAGGACAACTACATGAATCAAAGCATCAAGTTTGCTTCTGAAATTCAAAAACGGTTCAAAGATTCCGGGCGCATCGACCGGGG
>JAUZOU010000051.1 GCA_030706285.1 Bacteroidota bacterium | reverse complement strand
CGGCCGAACAGCATAAATAAAGGTGCTCCGGGAGGATGTCCCACATCAAGTTTGTAATCTGTCGAGATGAATTCGCCACAATCCCAGAAACTGGCTGTGGGTTCAATCGTCATCAAATAGGTCACAGCGGCAATGGCAAAGACAACCCACGCAATAATGTTGTTCGCCAGTTTGTAACTCTTATTGTTCATGATTTTGAATTGGTTTTTGAACGACAAAGATAGAAAAAACCTTAAACAATAACACGAAGTGTTGGATATCCCCCGATTTTTAAGTTATCAAAAGTTATTTTTTGATATTTTAGCTGCTCTCGTTCATTTCCTGCTTTTGATATAATTTTTAAAGTATGTTAATTTCATGCAATTTTTTCATTTGTATGAGCTACTTTTATAGCTGAATTAAGGACAGAAAAATGATCTGGAAAAACCAACGTTTTAGCAGCGAGAACAGAGGTGAAGTTGAATTCAACTATGCCGAGTCGCACAAAACGACTGTTTAGATTAAAAAAACTAATTTTCTATAGAACGTGAAAAAGCTATTCTTCCTGCTAGTGTTGCTGAATTCCTTCAGCCTTAGTGCCCAGCGTTTGCAACCGATCCCCATGGATACCGCCATCCGGTACGGGAAACTCAGTAACGGACTTACCTATTATATCCGTCACAACGAACAGCCGAAAGAACGGGCGGAATTTTACATTGCTCAAAAGGTCGGATCCATCCTTGAAGAAGATTCCCAGAACGGGCTGGCGCATTTCTTGGAACATATGGCCTTTAACGGCACCAAGAATTATCCGGGCAGGCAACTGATCAACTATTTCGAAACGATCGGTGTTCGCTTCGGCTATAATATTAATGCCTATACGAGCCTTGATGAAACAATCTATAACTTGTCAGATGTCCCGACAACCAGAAATGGTATTATCGATTCAGCCTTGCTTGTCCTGCACGACTGGTCCAGCTTTATTTCATTGCAGGATGATGAAATTGATAAAGAACGCGGCGTCATCCGTGAAGAATGGAGACAAGGACAAGATGCCAACAGAAGACTTTGGAAAGCTTCCAGCGCTGTGATTATGGCTGGTTCCCCTTATGCAAAAAGAGATGTCATCGGAGACACGGCGATCATCAACAATTTCAGTCATAAAACGCTGAGAGACTATTACAAAAAATGGTACCGGCCCGACTTGCAAGGCATATTCGTGGTTGGAGACGTTGATGTCAACCAGATAGAAGCAAAAATCAAGTCCTTATTCTCAGACATTCCTGCGCCAGTCAATCCGGCTAAACGGGTTTATTTCCCGGTTCCTGATCAAGAAAGACCTGTCACCGGCGTCTTTACCGACCCGGAAGAGCAAACGGTCGATGTCGAACTTGATTATCGGTTCGATGCATTACCAGACTCTGTGTTGCTATCCGTGCAAGGTTATTCGCTCAATGTGATTAACAATCTGATTGAGTTGATGGTCAATGAACGGTTGAATGCCATTGCCCACGAACCAGGTACACCCTTTGCCAATATCAATTCCGGAATAAGCAATGTCACAAGAACCAAATGCACCTTTGGTTTTGTAGCCGAACCATTAACCGGAAAAGAGACAGAAGCCAGGGCAAGATTACTCAAAGAAGTGGAGATCATCCGGCGTTTCGGATTCACTCCATCTGAATTTGAACGTGCCAAGACGTCTTTGCTGAGCAACTACGAAAAAATGTTCAAGGAAAAAGACAAGCAGAAAAATAACAGTCTGGTACGTGAATACACCAGAAATTTTGTGGACGCAGAAGGTATACCAGGCATTGAATGGGAATACAATTTTATCAGAAAGATTATTCCTGGCCTACCCATCGAAGCCGTCAATCATGTCGCTCAGCAATACCTGTCATCAAAAGGCATCATCTATGTCATTTACGGTCCACAAAAAGAAGGGCTGACCTATCCGACTGAAAGTGCTTTGGTAAACGAACTTGACGCGACCAAGAACCTGGCACTTGAAGCACCAAAGGATTCTGTTTCTTCGGAACCGCTTATTCCCGGCAAGATCAAAATAGGAAAAGTTAAAAAAGAGACCGCCGATCCGACGTTCAACACAACCGAATGGGTCTTGTCAAACGGAGTAAAAGTTATTTTCAAGCCAACAACCTTCAAACAAGATGAAATCAGACTGGCAGCCTGGAGCGATGGTGGTACCAGTTTACTTTCTACAGAAGAACTTCCGTCTGCTAAATATGCCACCAGCGTCATCAACCAAAGCGGATTAGGCAAATTTAACCAGACCGAACTGAGCAAAAAGTTAACCGGAAAAATTGCAAAGGTTTCTCCTTATATCGGGATCTATGAAGAAGGGTTCCAGGGCGCCTCATCAGTTAAGGATGCAGAAACCATGCTGCAATTGATCCACCTGTTCTTCACCGCAACCCGGAAAGACGACAATGCTTACGCCATTTTTGAGAAATCCGAACGGACCGAGCTTGAAAACGTCGAACTCGATCCTGAAAACGCGTACATTGATTCGTTGAAGGCTATTATGTACGATCATAGTCCCAGGATCCTTTCAAACAATGTGGAAACCTTGAACAAGGTCAAGTATGAAACCATCCTTTCACTTTATAAGGAACGTTTCGCAAACCCGGCTGACTTTACGTTCCTCTTTGTTGGTAATATAGATCCTGCCACCTTCAAACCGCTGGTTGAAAAATATCTGGGTGGACTTAAGACAAACAAAAATCGCGAAAACTGGAAAGATGTCAATGTCCGATATGCTCAGGGGCAGGTTTATCGTGAAATCGAGAAAAAACTCAAGATCAGTAAAGCATCCTGTATTTCCAATTACACGATAAATTTGCCTTATAATTTGAAGAACAGTTTGTTGGTTACCACTTTGACCAACATTCTTGACTTAAGGTATACGCTTTCCATCCGTGAAGAGAAAGGGGGCAGCTACGGAGTTGGAGTGTTTGGCACTATGCCGCACAAGCCCATTGAGCAGGCATTACTCTCCATCCAGTTTGATACGGATCCGAAGCTGTATAAACAAATGCTCGACATCATCCATTCAGAAATCGATTCCATAGCGGCAAATGGTCCAAAACCGGAAGATCTGGAAAAAGTCAAGTTGAACTTTTTGAAACAATATAAAGAAAACACACAGGAAAATAGTTGGTGGCTTCAAGCTCTTGCCGTTAAATACCATGACGACGTTGATGTAGTGAATGACTATGAAAAAGACGTCAACGCCATTGATGCTGAAGCTGTGAAGTCTCTGGCCAAGAAGTTTCTCGATGGGAAAAACAGAACTGAGGTCATTCTGCTGCCGGAGCCATAAATGGCTGCCAGTTTCCGGCCAGAACATCCTGCATCAAAACAATCGTAAAAGCTGTCTCAAAAAGGCAGCTTTTACTTTTTCTGTATCAAATTGAAAACTTGTGGATATTATTCTAAAAATGGATCAACTCATTAGTCGATTGATGGACAGGACCAGGTAGTGAAGCCCGCACGGGCAGGCTGCGGCGACTATGAAAAACGTTAAGAAAACCGGGTTGAGTGAGGAGCGAAACGACGCTTCGAGAACTCAGTCGAACGAAACTTGGTTTTAGTTTTTCGAATCGGGAGCTAGGGACTGTTCGGGCTGGCGGAACGGCAATTTAAAAGCAGCAGCCTGAGCGATCGACCAATCAGCTGATTGGGTCCCATTTTTTCAGATAACCCGTTCATCAGTTTAATCTATTTCAATTTTCTTAGGATAATCAATCGTGTAGTGCAGCCCTCTGCTTTCTTTCCGTTCCTGCGCCTGTTTAATGACCAGATAACCAGCGTTGATGATGTTTCTCAACTCACAAATTTCTTTTGAAACGACAGAACGGGCAAACAGCCTTTCGGTCTCTTTGTACAGGATATCCAATCTATCCAAGGCCCGTTTCAACCGTAAATTGGAACGGACAATCCCGACATAGGTACTCATGATCTGGCCGACCTCTTTTTTGCTTTGGGTAATCAGCACCATTTCTTCAGGCAGTTTCGTGCCTTCATCATCCCACAACGGTATCCGTTCTTCGTACGACAAGGAATCCACGATGGACAGAGCATCCTTGGCCGCTGCGTCTGCATAAACAATTGCCTCAAGCAGAGAATTCGAAGCCAGCCGGTTCGCACCATGCAAACCTGTACAGGAACATTCGCCAGCTGCATACAACCGTTTGATGGAAGTACGGGCATCCATATCAACCTTAATGCCACCGCACAGGTAATGAGCGGCCGGTGCCACCGGTATCATATCTTTTGTAATATCAATACCAAGCGACAGACATTTCTCATAAATCATCGGATATTGGTCCTTGGTTTCCTGAGGATCTTTGTGCGTGACATCCAGATAGACATGTTCAACGCCCTGCATTTTCATCTCCGTGTCAATGGCGCGGGCTACGATGTCACGGGGAGCCAGGGATCCTCGCTTATCATATTTCTGCATAAATTCCTCTCCGTCGCTGTTTTTCAAGACACCGCCGTAACCACGCATCGCTTCGGTTATCAGGAATGAAGGCCGTTCACCGGGATTATACAAAGCGGTCGGGTGAAACTGGATAAATTCCATATTGCTCACCTGACCTTTGGCACGATAAACCATGGCAATACCATCGCCGGTGGCAATTTCCGGATTGGTGGTTGTCTGATAAATGTTGCCGATACCGCCGGTGGCCATCATCGTTACCTTCGCCAGGAAGGTATGAATCTTGTTGGTACGCATATTCAGAACATATGCTCCATAGCATTCGATATTATCAGTATGTCTGGTAACATTCTGCCCTAAATGATGCTGAGTCAGTATTTCGATGGCGAAATGATGACTGAAAATATGGATGTTCGGATGTTTTTTGACACGTTCGATCAAGCTTTCCTGAATTTCAGCGCCCGTCGAATCTTTATGATGTAAAATGCGGAAATCGGAATGACCTCCTTCTTTGTGCAAATCAAAATGACCAGCCGAATCCTTATCGAAATCCACACCCCATCTGATAAGTTGTTCTATCTGAGCAGGGGCTTCTTTGACAACTTTTTCCACAACAGCTCTGTCGCACAGGCCATCTCCAGCTATCAACGTATCCTCTATATGCTTATCAAACTGGTCAGTCGTTTTCGTAACCGAGGCAATGCCACCTTGGGCATAAAACGTATTGGCTTCTTCCAAACCTGTCTTGCAGCACAAGGCTACCTGTCCCTTATCAGCTACCTTCAGCGCGAAACTCATGCCAGCTAAACCGGACCCGATGATCAGAAAATCAAACTTCTTTACCATAATACTTGTTTCTTATGACAACCTGTAGCAGGCAGTCAGGCATAAATGCCAAACTATAAACCATAAAGTACAAAGGTACGGGTTTTTCAAAAAAGGTATGCTCCTATCCTCAAGAATTTCTAACACCGTCAACTTGAAAAAGTTTCCAACGTCTTTACGGTGACAGCTCTTTTTCATAAATTGTTCCTGTCATTTCTTCCAAATGATTAACTTTGCACCGGTTTTTTTCTAGCCTATTTTATCGAAAATAATATGGAATATCGTTTTAAGGCCATTGAACAAAAATGGCAAAAGAAATGGAAGGAAGAACAGACCTATAAAGTCTCAACTGATACAGCCAAACCAAAGTATTATGTACTGGATATGTTTCCATATCCATCGGGAGCAGGTCTGCACGTCGGACATCCGTTAGGCTATATCGCCTCTGACATTTTTGCCCGTTTCAAACGCCTGAACGGTTTCAATGTGCTTCACCCAATGGGTTATGATGCGTATGGTTTACCTGCTGAACAGTATGCCATTCAGACCGGACAACATCCGGCTGTTACAACAACCAAGAACATTGCCCGTTACCGGGAACAGCTTGACAAAATTGGTTTTTGCTTCGACTGGGACAGAGAAGTGCGTACCTGCGATCCAGCCTATTATAAATGGACTCAATGGGTATTTACCCGTATGTTCAATGCCTATTATGATTACGACGCAACCAAAGCAGTGCCTATTGCAGAACTGATAAAGGCTTTCGAAGCGAACGGAAGCTTTAAGGCCGGTGGTCAGGAACAATTGTTGAACATCGCCTGCTCAGAAGAACTTCGTTTTTCAGCTGCAGAATGGAAGGCTAAAAACGAAAAAGAGCAGCAACAAATCCTGATGAATTACCGGATCGCTTATTTAGGCGACTCCATGGTAAACTGGTGTCCCAAACTTGGCACGGTACTTGCCAACGACGAAGTCAGCGAAGGCGTCTCTATCCGCGGAGGTTTTCCTGTGGAACAAAAAGTGATGCGCCAATGGTGCCTGCGGATTTCAGCTTATGCTCAGCGTCTACTGGATGGTCTCGCTTCTCTTGACTGGACAGAGTCTCTGAAAGAAACTCAACGCAACTGGATTGGCCGGAGCGAAGGGACTGAACTCAATTTCAGCGTCAAAGACTCAGACGTCAAGTTTACGGTGTTTACCACCAGGGCTGATACAGTATTTGGCGTGACGTTTATGGTACTGGCACCGGAAAGCGAACTGGTCACCCAACTGACTACCCCTGAACAGAAAAAGGAGGTGGATGCCTATTTGCTCAGCACGAAGAAACGGACAGAGCGCGAACGGATTGCCGATCGTCGTGTCACCGGAGTCTTCTCTGGTGCTTATGCCATCAATCCGTTTACAGGAGAAGCTATCCCTGTCTGGATCAGTGACTATGTCCTGGCCGGTTACGGAACAGGTGCCATCATGGCTGTGCCTGCCCACGATTCGCGCGACTATGCCTTTGCCAGGCATTTCAACCTGCCCATCATTCCGTTGATCGAAGGCGCCGATGTCAGCACGCAAAGTTTCGATGCCAAAGAAGGGATCATGATGAATTCCGGTTTTCTCAATGGTTTGACTGTTAAAGAAGCCATCGAACGGACCAAGCACTATGTTGAAACCAACAACTTGGGCCGGATAAAGATTAATTACCGCCTCCGGGATGCTATTTTCAGCCGCCAGCGTTACTGGGGCGAACCATTTCCCGTTTATTATAAAGATGGCATGCCTTATATGCTGGATGAGAGTCAGTTGCCACTGGAATTGCCGGAGGTTGACAATTTCCTCCCGACTGAAAAAGGAGAACCTCCACTTGGACATGCAAAAAATTGGCAGACAAAAGACGGTTATCCGCTGGAACTAAACACCATGCCTGGTTTTGCCGGTTCTTCCGCCTACTACCTGAGATACATGGACCCAATGAACGAGCACGAATTGGTCAGCACGGAAGCCAATCATTACTGGAAACAAGTGGATCTTTATGTCGGAGGAACGGAACATGCAACCGGTCATCTTATTTACAGCAGGTTCTGGAACAAGTTCCTGTACGACATGGGACTTGTCTGCGAGGAGGAGCCCTTCAAAAAACTGATCAATCAAGGTATGATACAAGGACGTTCCAACTTTGTTTATCGTGTCAAGGACTCAAATACCTTCGTCTCATACAATCTGAAAGACCAATATGATGTCACCCCCATCCATGTTGATGTGAACATCGTCAGCAACGATGTCCTCGATGTGGAGCGGTTCAAAAAATGGAGTCCGGATTATGCGTCAGCCGAGTTTATTCTTGAGAACGGCAAATACATTTGCGGATGGGCTGTTGAAAAAATGTCGAAATCCATGTACAACGTCGTCAATCCGGACGACATCGTTGAACGCTATGGTGCTGATACGTTAAGGTTGTACGAAATGTTCCTCGGGCCTGTTGAGCAGTCAAAGCCCTGGGATACCAACGGAATTGACGGTGTAAACCGCTTCCTTAAAAAAATCTGGACCCTGTGCACATCTGACGAGACATTCAGTTTCAGTGACGAACCTGCCAATAACGAAGAGTTGAAAGCACTTCACAAGTTGATCAAGAAAGTCACCTGGGACATTGAACATTTTTCATACAATACAGCAGTCAGTGCCTTTATGATCTGTATCAATGAATTGTCTGCTCTGAAATGCAACAAACGGACCATCATGGAACCACTCATCATCTTGCTGACACCGTTTGCGCCACATTTCAGCGAAGAAATCTGGGAAGCCTTCGGTCACAAAGGAAGTGTTTGCGATGCCACTTGGCCTACCTGGAATGAAACCTATCTGGTAGAGACCAGTTTCAACTACCCGGTCTCCTTCAACGGAAAAACTCGTTTCATGATGGAATTGCCGGCAGACAAAAACGTCAAGGAAATCGAGCAGGCAGTATTAGCCAATCCGGGTTGTGAAAAATGGATGAATGGTAAAACACCCAAAAAGGTGATCATTATCCCTAAAAAAATCGTCAATATTGTTTTTTAGTCAACTACCATTTGTCTATGACGAATAAATTCAAAGCCGACTCCATCAGAGAGTATGTTACGATTGTCATCGGACTGGCAATGTACGCATTGGGATGGACCGGGTTTCTGCTGCCTCATGGCATTACGACAGGCGGTGTAACTGGTATCGGTGCGTTGCTATTCTTTGCAAAAGGAATTCCTGTTGCGGCAACCTACCTGATCATCAATTTGATACTGCTTATCATCGCCATTCGCATCATCGGATGGACATTCTGCATCCGGACGGCATTTGGTGTAGCCGTACTGACAGTTTTTCTTTCAGTGGCTCAAACACTGATAAAAAAGCCGATTCTCATTAATGAACCGTTTATGGCTTGTATCCTGGGTGGCGCTCTGACCGGTGGCGGAGTCGGCTTGGTCTTTACGGCCAATGGCAGTACGGGAGGCACAGATATTGTGGCCATGGTTATCAACAAGTATCGTAATGTCACATTGGGCAGGGTCATGCTTTATTGCGATCTTTGTATCATCAGCTGTTCCTATCTCATTTTTCATAGTTTTGAGAAAATCCTTTTCGGTTTGACGACGCTGATTGTCATGACGTACCTTGTGGATTTTGTGGTAAACGGTGTCCGGCAATCGGTTCAATTTCTGATTATTTCAAAAAAATACGATGAAATTGCCCACCGCATCAATACAGAAATCATCCGGGGGGTTACCGTGCTGGATGGGGCTGGATTTTATTCGCAAACACCCACTAAAGTGTTGATGGTGTTGGCCCGTAAAAACGAGTCGGCCAAGATTTTCCGGATTATCAAGCAAGTTGATCCAAACGCTTTTATTTCTCAGAGTTCTGTCATCGGCGTCTACGGTCAGGGATTTGATGTCATCAAATCAAAATAAGTCACTTGGAGGCGAACAGTTTCTTTTCTGCCTTTGTTGGATATAAACTGATTAGATTATGAAACGAGCATGTTTGTATTAAACATCAAACAAATGATCATTCGACATGCGAGTTGCATAGAACCTTGAACGAAAAAATTATCATCACATGAAACGTCTATTTGTCTTGTTGTCTCTTTTGACTATGACGGGTTTCGGCTTCGCCCAAAACGGTTTTGGATTGGATGGTACAGTCGGTTTGTCCGATGCCAGCAACGGTCAAATCTATTCCATGCAACTGGAAGGCCGTATGCAGTGGAATGATTATTTATCAACCAGCGTTGGAGTCAGTTTGTGGAATTCCGGTTATAAGAACGGATGGCGCGAAGACTATACTGACAATACTGCCACCATGTTCCGGCTGAGCGACAACCAGACCGTTCCGGGTCTGCAACTTAATACAAGAGGACAACTGCCCTTATTTAACGTCTCAAGCCATTCGGTACGGTTGTTCGTAGAGCCAAGTCTGTATTTTATGCCATTTTCCGGACGTACCGTCAATCTGAATGAAACACACCTCCTCAAAAAAGTAGATTCCGGCACGGGCAACATCACTTATGTAGAAAGAACGGTTGACCCTATTACCGAGAGTTCACTTAAAAGTGACAGTCATTCCAGATTTTTCTGGGATGTTCATGCCGGTTTCCTGATCAATCTCAAAGAGAACCTGGATCTATCAGTCAGTTATGGCTATAGCAACATAGACCTGTTTAAAGACTTAAGAAATAAAAGCCTGGAAGGCAACGAATTAAACAAGTATTTATTAGACGAACACTTGTCTATGCTGCATATCGGATTTATCTATAATTTTTATCTGGATTAAAACCTGCCGCCAGGCCTGCTATTTCGGCATCTTTCAAAAAATTGGTAAAAAAATCCACTGCCATTGTAACTATATTGAAGAATATAGTATCTTTGCCGTGAATTTGTGGAAGGATTTGGACGCTTGCAACCACATGAAAAAATGCTAAAGATTCATTCTAGTCCGCGCAAACCTGCGCAATATCCTCCTTCAAATTTTATAATATCGGATAGCCCTTCCATCGGAATGGGTCTGTTCATGTATTAACCATAAGTATATTATAAAATGGCTTACTTATTTACTTCCGAGTCCGTTTCCGAAGGGCACCCGGACAAAGTATCCGATCAAATTTCGGATGCCGTTCTTGATTCATTTCTGGCGTTTGATCCAGATTCAAAAGTAGCGTGTGAAACGTTGGTCACAACCGGTCAGGTTATATTGGCCGGAGAAGTTAAATCGAATGCCTACATCGATTTACAGGAAGTTGCCCGTAATGTCATCAACAACATTGGCTATACCAAAAGCGAATATATGTTCGATGGCAATTCCTGCGGCATCTTCTCAGCCATCCATGAGCAATCTGCCGACATCAATCGCGGGGTGGACGGTGCCGCCAAAATTGATCCGATGAATCAAGGCGCCGGAGACCAAGGCATGATGTTCGGTTATGCAACAAACGAAACCGATAATTATATGCCACTGGCACTGGATCTGGCTCATGGTCTGTTGCGTGAACTGGCCGACATCCGTCGTGAAGGAACCATTCCTTACCTTCGCCCTGATGCCAAATCCCAGGTGACCATCGAATACGACGATAACAACAAACCGGTCCGTATCGATACGATCGTTATTTCAACTCAACACGACGATTTCATCAAACCGGCTGGCGACAGTCAGGCTGCCATCGACAAAGCCGATAGCGATATGTTAAGCAAGATCAGGGAAGACATCATCAGCATCTTGATTCCTCGCGTCAAAGCTAAACAAAAGAAAGAAATCGCAGCACTTTTCGACGATCACATCAATTTCTTTGTCAACCCGACCGGAAAATTTGTGATTGGAGGCCCTCACGGAGATACCGGCCTGACTGGCCGTAAAATCATCGTAGATACTTACGGTGGAAAAGGCGCACACGGAGGTGGTGCTTTTTCAGGTAAAGATCCTTCGAAAGTCGATCGTTCTGCGGCATATGCAGCCCGCCATATTGCCAAAAATATGGTAGCCGCCGGTGTAGCCGACGAAGTGCTGGTACAAGTTTCCTATGCCATCGGCGTCGCCAAGCCTATGAACCTGTACATCAACACCTACGGGACGTCAAAGGTCGCCTTGACGGATGGTGAACTGGCTAATAAGATCTACGCCATCTTTGACATGCGTCCAAAAGCCATCGAACAACGATTGAAATTACGCAATCCGATTTATCTGGAAACAGCTTCATACGGACATATGGGACGTGAACCCAGGACTGTCGTCAAAACATTCACATCACGCTATGAAGCTGAGAAAACGGTTGAAGTAGAACTCTTTACATGGGAAAAACTTGACTACGTCGAAAAGATCCGTACAGTTCTTGGAATACATTGAGGCATGTAGCTAGCCTCGTCAAACACAAACGGGCTGCCCGAAAAGGCAGCCCGTTTGTGTTTTTATATAGTTTTAAAAAACCGACTCAGGTTGATCCCCTCTATAATTGTCCCTGGTCTATTCGTACAACGATTCGTTCGATCATAAAATCCCGGTTCTGCGGACAATATTCATCCTTCAGGTCATTTCTGAACAACTTGGCTATGCCCTGCCAAAAATGAGCGATAAAATCGCCCCTATATGCCCTTATCAGATCAAAAGACGTATAGTTGCATTGTCTGTCAATCAATCTGATCAGCAATTTTCCTTGGGAAAATGTCATTCTTCGTAACTCGCTGTCGTATTCTTTAATCAGATCTTTTTCCATTTTGCGCAAATGCTTTTCTCTGGCTTTTTTATCAGGAATCGTTTGCAGATATTCCATCGTTTCGTAAAACGTATAAAAACAGATCTT
>JAUZOU010000509.1 GCA_030706285.1 Bacteroidota bacterium | reverse complement strand
GTGCTGAAAGCCATCCTTGCCGGAGGAGCACATATTAACGAGATGTTGGTATTAGGCGGCATCTCCTGCGTTTTCTGGACATTGACGCTTCAGACCACTATTAAATATGTGTTGATTACCTTGCA
Organism: Bacteroidota bacterium; assembly: GCA_030706285.1. Lineage (GTDB taxonomy): Bacteria > Bacteroidota > Bacteroidia > Bacteroidales > UBA1402 > UBA8389. Next base: position 2,239 of record JAUZOU010000509.1, on the reverse strand, counting down.
GGCAGACAACCACGGTGAAGGTGGTATTTTTGCCTTGTTCGGCCTTTTAAAGAAAAAATCGACCATCGTCATTATTCTGACCATGATTGGTGGTAGCACCTTGTTGGCAGATGGTGTCATTACCCCTGCCATTACGGTCACTTCAGCCATAGAAGGGCTGAGAATTGTGAAGCCTGAGATTCCTGTCATTCCTCTGGTCTTGGTCATCTTGATGGTCCTTTTTGCGTTTCAGCAATTCGGAAGTAATTTCATCGGAAAATGCTTTGGGCCGGTCATGCTTATATGGTTTCTGACCTTAGGGGTACTCGGCGTTTCACAAATCGTGACATTGCCTCATGTACTGCTGGCCATCAATCCGGTCTATGCCATCCGGCTGTTGATTGAATATCCGAGCGGCATCTTGTTATTGGGTGCCGTTTTCCTGGCTACCACCGGTGCGGAGGCCTTGTATTCGGATATGGGACATTGTGGCATCAAGAACATCCGTGTCTCCTGGATTTTTGTCAAGACCATGCTGGTACTGACGTATTTCGGCCAAGGAGCCTGGGTGCTCAATCATGCAGACATTGCCAAAAGCGTCAACCCTTTCTTTGCCGTCATGCCTGATTGGTTTTTGATGCCTGGTATCGTCATTTCAACGGCTGCAGCCGTCATCGCGAGTCAGGCATTGATCAGTGGTTCGTTTACACTGATCAGCGAAGCCATCTCCCTGAATTTCTGGCCTCATTTCAGGGTTTCATACCCCAGTGACATCAAAGGCCAGGTGTATATTCCAATGGTTAATTGGTTCCTCTGGATTGCCTGCTCGTTCGTGGTCATCTTTTTCGGCAGTTCGTCAAAGATGGAAGCGGCTTACGGGCTTTCCATCACCATTACCATGCTCATGACGACCTCACTCCTGTCTCAATGGTTACCGTCCAAGGGCCCGCAAAATATTTTCAGGATCACGGTGGTTTGTTTCTTCCTGACCATCGAAAGTGTGTTTCTGATAGCCAACCTGAACAAGTTCATGCACGGCGGTTGGTTCACGATCCTGCTGGCGCTGTTGTTCTTCACCGTCATGTATGCTTGGTATTATGGCCGGAAGATCAAAAACCGGTACATTACATTTACCGACCTCACGAAATACCTCGATCAGTTCAGGGATCTTAAAAACGACAAAAGCATTCCTTATCTGAGCGCCAATCTGGTGTATATTACAAAGGCCGATCATCCGATGATGATTGAATCGAAGATCATCTACTCCATTTTCAGGAAACACCCCAAAAGGGCGAACACGTATTTCCTGCTGCATATTATTAATGACGAAGCGCCCAAAACATTTGAATATAAGGTGCACCAGATCATACCCGGGACGTTGATCAAAATCGATTTTAAACTGGGATTCAAGATTGAACGGAAAATCAATCTGTATTTCAGGCAAGTGATTGAGGACATGGTGAATCAAGGAACATACAACCTTCAAAGTCCGTTTGAATCGTTGCGAAAATACAACATCACGTCGAACTTCCTGTTTGTCAACCTTGACCGGATTTTAGCTGTCGACAACAAGCTGGACAGAGGCGAGCGATTTACAATGAACCTGCACAACATCATCAAGAATTTCAGCAATACTGATATTAAAGCGCTGGGATTGGATACCAGCTCAGTTATTGAAGAAAAAATCCCGATTCTGTTACCTCAGCCTGTTACGAAACGAATCAAGGAAGCCAACTGACAAGTGCCGGCTCCATCAGGATCAGTCTAATTGGCCGCATTCATTTTGGCTCAGAGCAAGGAAAAAATCTGCTTGATTTCGCTTTCAAAATTGGGAGTAAAGACACCTTTTCCAAGTGAGTCCCGGATTTCATCGCGCGTCCAGAAACGTCCTTCAGAAATCTCAACCGGATCAGGTGTCAGGAGACCTTCATACATCGTGTAATGGGTATTGACCAGTTCGTATTCCACCGTGGAACGAAAGGTGTACCGGAAGGCAAAGACCGGTTCAAAATCGGTTAGGCCGAGTTCTTCCCTCGCCTCACGACGCAATGCTTGTTCGACCGTTTCTCCATAATCAATGTGTCCGCCGACTGACGTATCCCATTTACCAGGCTGAATATCTTTATCCATGGACCGTTTTTGCAAATACAATCGTCCGGCTTTGTCAAACACATGCAAATGCACCACCGGATGCAGCAGAAAACTACCTGAATGGCATTCCTTGCGGGTTGCTTTTCCTATCACCTCGCCTTCTTCAGTT
>JAUZOU010000508.1 GCA_030706285.1 Bacteroidota bacterium | reverse complement strand
GCTTTTTCAGACAAAGCTTCGCCAAACGGCAAAACGCGCGAAGTAAAGGTGTCGCTCCATATGCCAAAGGTTGCAACGACAAAATCATACAGTCCTCCTATCAGACCAGCAATCAGCAATGGTTTGGCATGGCTGCCACCCTTTTCACCGGAAATCAGGACCTGTGTGGTCGCCGTTGCTTCAGGGAAAGGGTATTTACCGTGCATATCCTTGACAAAGTACTTACGAAACGGGATCAGGAACAGAATACCCAGAATGCCACCCAGCAAAGAGCTCATAAACACCTGAATAAAATTGACCGTCATTTCCGGATATTTGGCTTGCAGGATGTATAACGCCGGCAGGGTAAAGATGGCGCCTGCCACAATCACACCGGAGCAGGCACCGATCGACTGGATGATCACATTTTCACCCAACGCGTTCTTACGTTTCGAGGCACCTGACAATCCGACAGCAATGATGGCAATCGGTATGGCCGCTTCAAACACCTGTCCTACTTTTAGCCCTAGGTAAGCTGCTGCTGCAGAAAACAATACAGCCATCAGCAAGCCCCAGGTCACTGACCAGGCATTGGCTTCCGGATAGGTTTTTTCCGGTTTCATCAGTGGTTCATACGTTTCACCTGGTTTTAGTTCGCGAAACGCATTTTCAGGTAAACCGGTAGGTTCTTTTTCTTCCATAATAATTAACTTGACAATTAGACAACGAAAAAAGATCTCAAAAATGCTTATTGATGCGCTAAGGTAATCATATTTCAATAAAAACAGGATAGCACACGTTTTTTTGACAGGGCTGTTTTGACTGGTAAAATAAGGCTTGATCTCGCGGTTGTAATAGCGTCCGACGTGGGGTGAATTAATTGTTTTTATTAAACTTACGGAGTGGGCATTAAAAAAGCGCCTCCTTTTTATGGGAGACGCTTTTTTCAATGAATGATACAAACAACTTATTTCTTCAGAATCTTAGCGTTGACAACGCTGCCGTTGGATTCAATCTGGAGCAGATACAGACCTGCATCGCATGTTGAAAGGTTAACGCTAAGTTTATTGTTTTCTGCTTTGCCGGTAAATACCAGCTGGCCAGTTGTGCTGTAAACCCTGATGGTTGAAGCCGATTTCAAACCATTGATATTGACATAGTCAGTCGTCGGATTCGGATAAATCTCAAGGTCAGGATGTTCAATAGATTGAATACCGACAATCGGGGTCGTCGGAACTTCAAGTCCACCCAACATGTAAACAGCATTTCTCCACAACGTACGGTTGGCATCAGTCATATTGGCTCCATTCAGGCGACAGATCGCACCGAAATTCATACCCATTGTCATGACGCGGGTCCTGATACGTTGATTACCGATGGTATCTCCGGCAGGAATGTCGTTCACACAAATCGAAGGTGTTGATCCTGTCGGATAAGCCAGCAAGGTACCACCAACACCAACCACATTATTGGCCATGTTCAACGCTTTTGTACCGTCAGCACCAGTATCGGTTGCTCCAACAGTGAATAACTTCAGCGTATTATCCGTAAAGGTTAAGCCTTTGAACAAGTCATTCGATTGGTTGACAGCATCCACCGTGAGCGTGTACACACCGGTTGTAGCCTCAGCACCAGCACCAGTTGCACCGGAAGCAAAGGCACGGCCTGCCTTGAAAGCATACGTCTTGTTGTAAAGAGTAGGCACTTTCAATCTGGACAATGCCAAAGTACCGGCAGGTGTCAGAATGCCATCACCACCGCCAACGGATTCCTGAATAATCAGGACATTGTACGGAGTCTGGTCTACGACAGCCGTTTTGCTGTTATCTGTCAACACATTGAGTGTCACATTCAGTTTCGTATCAGCTTTCAGCAAGCGGTAAACAGGATCATTCTGTACACTATCGGCCGTAGCATCCATCACCTTCTTCAACGTAAAGTAACCTACATTGACCGGTGCACCATCTTTGGCTGTCTTCTGGATTTTCGTACCAGATTTGATACTATTTACGCTGGCTACATTCACGGCGGCAAGTTGCATATAATAGGTCTTGTCGGCCGTTAAATCAGACATTGTACAGATCGTATCAGCAATGCTGACCGGAGTAACTGTCGTCAGTTTGGTAATGTTGTCAGTGAAATACAAATTATACGAAGTAGCATCTACAGCTGCACTCCAGACAATCGTCATACGATTGGAGCGCACGTCGTATATGACAGGGTTCGTCATCTTAAGTGTTGAGTACGGCAATGTAACAGTTGTAACCGTATCGGAAGGAATACTGGTTAATGTATCAGCCTTTAGTGTCAACGTCGCCCAGACTTTTGTACTGGCCAGAATATTCGGAAGAATACAACTTGCCTCTTTCGTCGTAATTTTCTTCGTGTCGCTGCTGTCCGC
>JAUZOU010000507.1 GCA_030706285.1 Bacteroidota bacterium | reverse complement strand
TTTCAAGCATCCTGGGTGCTTCATCCATACGCGTGAGTGTGGAGATATCCCGCAGTAGTTCACTTAACCGCTTGCTTTGCAGGAATGACCGTTCAATAAAACTTTTGAGTTTGTCAGCCGGCAGATCCGGGTTGTCGATAATGGTTTCCATATACCCCTGGATGCTGCTCACCGGCGTCTTGAGCTCGTGGGCGATGTTCTGGGTCAGTTGACGTTTTAAGGCGGATTCTTCTTCGGACAAGGTAATGTCATTGATGCTCACTTCGAAACTTCTGTCCTGGAAAATGATGCACTGCACATGGAATATCTTGCCGTTTTTATCTACCTGGATGGCATATTGCTGTAAGTGGCCGATCAAGCCCCGGATAGACTGGTTTTGTGCTATGTACTGGCTGATTTCTTTCAACTCCGGCAGCTCGAAGATAGCTTTGGCCGATTCGACCGGTTCATCGGAAATCAGATTGATGTACTGGATGAACACGTTGTTGGCAATCAGCTCTTTCTTGTCCGGCGTAAACACGGCCAGGCCTTCATGAGCCGACTGCAGGTGGGCGATGAGCTTTTCGCGTTCCACCATCAGGTCATCCCTGGTCGTTTTGATGCGGCTGAACAGACTGACAATGTGTTGCGAAATTTCCCCGAGCTCGTTTCTTGGAAAATCCTGATTGACGTCCAGTGGCTGGTCCTTGTCGGCACTTTCGGCGAAGTCTCTCAGTTGTTCGATGGTTTTTCCCAGTCTGCGGGTGGACCTGAAAATGTAATACAATAAGATCAGGAGTAACAGGATGGTGAACGTCAGGAAGTTGTAATCGACACTTAATTGTTGGTACAACTTTTGGTCGTAAGGTCTGGAACTGCGGATGATGTATTCCGGATACCGGGTGGCTGCATAAAAAAAGTTCTGGCCGGTCGTTTTGGACAATCGCCTCACGGAAATACCTTTCCCCGTAGCCAATGCCGCCTTGATTTCAGGCCGGTCGGCATGATTGCCCAGATGCTTGGCTTGGCTGTCGTACAACACCTCGCCGGAATAATTCACAATGGTCACCCGCAGATCCTGGACTTTCAGAAACTGGATGACATTGAAAATGCAACTGTCACAGACTCCATTCCCACGGATCGTTTCAAAGACCAGGTTGTTGTAACTCTGCAGCTGGTCCGTCATCAGGTCAATACGGAACGCTTTTTCCCGCTTGTACTGGAAAAAACTGATGCACACACCGAAAATCAGAAACGTTGTTACGATGCTCAGCAATAGCTTTTGATGAAACGAAAATCGTGGTTTACGCAATTCCTCAGGCATAATGGATTGAATTGGTTAACTGTATTTGGAAACAGGTAGCTTGTTGTGGAGTAACCTGCCGGAAATTACAGATTGAAACAGGTAGTTGAGTTTGCCGTTTCCGGTTATGGACCGGAGCTGGCAGTTATTTAATTGTATTCGAAGCAGTAACCGTATCCAAGGCGGGTCACGATGTGTTTTCCCACCTCGCCCAGCTTTTTGCGGAGTCTGGTGATGTTGACATCAATGGTCCGGTCGAGTACGAAGACCTCATCTGTCCAGACATTGGCCAGGATATCCTCTCTCGAGAAAACACGTCCCGGATGCGATACCAGTAACACCAACATCTCAAATTCCTTTTTGGTCAGGATGACCAGCTCGTCGCCGATAAACACTTTTTTCTGTGTGACATCGATTTTCAGGTTGTCGAATTCAAGGAGCTGTTCCTCCATCGCCTCTGTCCCGTTATTGGCCGTTCTACGAAGCACCGCCTTCACTCTGACCGTCACTTCCCGGATAGAGAATGGTTTGGAAATGTAATCGTCGGCGCCGATGTTGAATCCGGTTAGCATATCGTTTTCTGTATCCTTGGCTGTAATGAAAATGATGGGTAGATGGGCCGTTTTTTTATCCTTTCGCAGGATATCGGCCATCTTGAAACCGGAAATGCCACCCATCATCACATCGAGAATGAGCAGCTGATAACCGGCCAACTCTTTCTCCAGTGCTTCTTCTGCCGAATAAGCCGTATCGACTTCATACCCTTCGGCTTCTAAGTTAAACTGAAGAATCTCACACAGGTCTTCTTCATCGTCGACCACTAAAATGCGTGTTTTGCTCATGCGTTACAAGTTATTCCTGAACGGTTTTGCCCTGATGTTTCAGCACTTTTGCATCTAGGTAAAAAATGATTTCTTCGGCGATGTTGGTACAGTGGTCGCCCACCCGTTCCAGTTTACGGAAAATGGCAGACAGATGCAGGGCAGACAGTGCATTGGCAGCAGGGTCTTCCAGAATGAACGCTTCCAGAATAGCCGGTGCCAGATGAGTGATGTCATCCACTACCGAATCCATCTCAAAAACTTTGGCGGCTAACGAT
>JAUZOU010000506.1 GCA_030706285.1 Bacteroidota bacterium | reverse complement strand
TACATGGAGCAGACGCCCCATGTGAAGGTACGGAAACTGGCCTCCGAAAATCCGATACGTGTTAACATGTCTGTCATGGCTTTTCCTTGCGGAACCAATTGAATGGACGCAGGAAGATATTCGTAGGCTTGTTTGTCTTTGGAGAATAGTTTGCCTGCTGCAGGGAAAAAAACGGAAGTGTACAGTTTGAACAGCTGTTTGGCTGGGAACCAGGTGGGACGCGACAATTCAAGTATTACCAGTTTGCCGCCTGGTTTCAGTACCCGGAACATTTCTGTAAGACCTTTGTCGATGTGCTCGAAATTCCGGACACCAAAAGCCGATATAATCGCTTCAAAACTGTTGTCGGGAAAGGTCATGGAGAGGCAGTCCTGCTGCTCAAAGCGAAATGAGCTTTCTATGTGCGCTTGTTTGACCTTTTCTTCGGCCACGTTCATCATCCCTTTCGACAGATCAATGCCGACAATTTGTTGAGGATGCAAGATCCGGTACGCATCAATGGCGAAATCACCTGTACCTGTCGCTACATCCAGCAATGACGCAGGTGCCAGTGACAATAGTGTTTCCAACGCTTTGCGGCGCCACCGGATATCCTGCCGGAAAGACATCAGCCGGTTCATGAAATCGTATGCCGGAGCGATGGCATTAAACATCGTTTCTACCTGATCGGTTTTTTTCTCCCCCTCACCGTAAGGTAGCAATGTTTCAGGTGTTTCGTTCATGATTGTCTGTAGTTTTAGTTGTTCCCTGTCTGTGCTGCAGGATAGGTGACTTCATTCGTAAAAACCGGCCAAAGGTAAAAAAAATCACCGACAGTTTGTTACCTTTGGCAGGCCATTTAAAAGGGTCTTTCAAATGAAAATTGGGTTGCTTTCCGATACACATGCCTGGTGGGATGAACGTTTCAACAAGCATTTTTCTGAGTGTGATGAAATTTGGCATGCCGGTGATATTGGCTCCGAACTGGTGGCAGATACGATGGAAGCCTTTAAACCAGTCAGGGCTGTGTACGGCAATTGCGACGGCTATCCGATCCGGTTGCGGTATCCCAGGTTTCTGTTTTTTGAATGCGAAGGCATGAAGGTGCTGATGACGCACATTGGCGGTTATCCTGGCCGGTATGCACCGGAGATCCTCAAGGAATTAAATCAGTACCGGCCGGACTTGTTCATTTGCGGACATTCTCACATTCTGAAAGTTAAATACGACCGTACCCGCCATTTGATGCACATCAATCCGGGAGCAGCCGGGTTGCAAGGATTTCAGTTAGTCCGGACCCTCGTTCGTTTTGACATTAATGCGGGTAAGATTGAAAATCTGGATGTCATCGAACTGAACAATCACGGAGCATAAACCGCTTCCGGTAGTTAAAATAAGTTCGTTCTGATGATGATGTCATGATGGTTCAACGAATAGGATAATTCCCAGCCGGACAGGAATAAACCGATCACTGCATCCTTGTTTTTTATGCCCATCTTCAGAGAAATCCCTTCTACCAAATTATAGTACACACTCAGGTCAACTTCGTTTTCGTCCCAGATTTCGACGCCGGAACGGGTACGGAACTTATTGCCGGAATGATGGTAATCATACTGATAATAAGCACCGAGAGCTAGGTTTGGTTGTAGGTAATAGCCTGCAGATAATCTGGCACCGAAGTCTGCATAACCTTGATCTACCTCGAAGCGACCTTTCGATGTTGTCAAATTGTCTATCTCAGCATAGCTAATGAAGGGCGTTACCTTCACGCCAACACGAAGATCGGACGATTGAACTAATTGCATCGGAAAGCCGACGGTGAGCCTGGCCATATCTTTGGAAAACAGCGTTTGGGCATACAGCAGGCTTTTCCGGTTGAAAGGAATGAACAATTGACCACCATAACTGAGTTTGCCCGATAAATCCTTGCCGATTAGGAACGGAAAATGGGTGGCCGGATCGGTCAGTCTAGTCCCTGTTAATGAAAAACCAGGTTGGTATGGGTCGGTGTATAGCTTTGGAGGAATCGGTGAAAAACGGAGTGTGCTATCTTCAGCCCGTGTCGATACAAATTTTTTTGCATGTGTTCGCTGGAGCATTAGCAGACTGTCGCCGGCATCTGCCTGATCGTATCCTCGCTGTCTTTTGGAGAAGGTACCGGTTGAATGTGTCAGATAAAACGTATAGGAATGGATGGCCTGATCAGGTAGTCCCAGCCGTTCAAAGGCATAGCCTTCCAGAAAAGAGAGATTGGAATACAGGTCGGCTTCCGGATAAATGGTTCGTATGTGACGGGCATCAGCAAACACGGTATTGTACTGGTGGTCAGTCAATGCTTTGTGAATGTTGTTGAAACAGGCTGCCAGCTCCCAGTCGGAAGAGCTGAGCAGGGCTGCCTGTTCACT
>JAUZOU010000505.1 GCA_030706285.1 Bacteroidota bacterium | reverse complement strand
TGTGGCTGTTCCCATGGCATTGCTGGCAGAAAGTGTAACCGAATAGATACCAGGGGTTGCCGGCGCCTGCCAATTTGGTTGCGCCGTCTGTTCCTTCGTCAGGGAACCGTCGCTGCAGGTCCAGGCATACTGTACGGGAGAAGTGTTCAGTACGGCAGACAAGGTTGTTACAGACTGACAGGCCAAAGGCATGCGATTTGAAAAATGGATGGCGCTGATGACTGGCTTTTGTAGCATCTGATCGATGACCGTTACGGAGATGGGGTTGGACCGGACCGTATCACCATCATCTGATACCAGGCATGAAAGCTGGTAGCTTCCGGTTTGGGCAGGTGCTTTCCATGTCAGCTTGTTTGTCGTTGTTTCAGCTAGTTTTGTTCCGTTTTGAAACCATTGGTAGGTTGGTTGAGTGGTGCTGGCATTTTCAATCAGGCAGAAAACCGAAATCGAGTCTCGCTGTACAACCAGTGTGTCAGAAACGGAGAACGCTTTAATACGCAACGAATTGGTGTAGTTGTATTGGACATGATAATCAATGACGGTTCCATCGATACGTCTGACCCGTCCGGTTGTGACAGCTGTTTTCCCTGCCGGATAGTTTACGAGTAGCCGGACATCTTTTGCCGGTATGGTCATGCGGACAGAGTCTTTGACACCTGATTCCAGAACGGTTTCACTGATGGCATCATAGACATCCCTGCTGGTAGAGGGTAAGGTTATGACGACTGTTTTGGCTGAATCGTAGGGATTGTAATATAAATAGGTAGGATAGGTGCCTGCTGTGCCAAAATCTGTTTTATTCAGATCGATTTGAAGGATCCCGTCCACGTTTGTCTTTTCAAGTATGGCAGCCATGTAACCGATGCTTGAGCCACTGTAGAGCGAAAGGTCTGTTGCTGCCCAGCCTCCTTTGACCGCATCGCCCATGGCATAAGGGGACAATCCGTTCCATGTTTGCTTCATGGATTCGTACGGAATGCAGGCAGTTGTATCGTTTTGTTGATCCCAGGCGTGGCTGGCCGGCTCCTGATTGGCTTCAGGCAGTCCATTTGAATAATACAGCCGGCTGGCATTGGCCAGGTTTAACAGCCATTTACCGATGGCTTTGGCGTACCGTTTATCGTATTTTGCCACTGGCGCCAACGCACCTGCCTGCTGAAAGCCGTTCATGCAAAAGGCATAATCGTTGCCGGCATCATTCGCTTCTCCGATCAGTCCGGAGATGTCATAACCATTCCAGTTTCCGACGAGGCATCCCCAGCCTCTGAGGGTGTTTTTCCCTGCACTGAATGTCCAGTTCAGAAATTTATCGATGTTATAGTTGGTCCCTTCGACGGCGTTCATCCTGGCAGCTGTTACTATGCCGTAGGGAAGCTGGATTTCATAAGAAGGATTGATGGTCCATTCCTGAAGAAAGTCCAATGCCAGTTCGGCCCCCTGCAGGTAGTTGGGCTGACCGGTCTTGGTGTAAGCCTGGTACATCAGCCAGGCAATGGATCCTGCTGCTTCCGGTTCAGGCACGCTCGTGTTGTTCGGCAACCCTGTCAGCAAGTTGAAGGCCCGGTAGTTCATGGAAGGAACGGTCCATGGCAGCGTTTTTCCCCCGAGTTTGTACAAGACAGCCAGTTCCCTGTCGGCGATGGTCTTAAATTGGGTGTTGAAATCAGCATCAGCGTTTGGGTACAGGCTGTACAACTGATAAAAAAACACATTGGGCATGAGTTCATACCACCAGTCATTGCCGGTCGAAGAGGCGTAATCGTTTAAATAGACGTTCTGTCCATTTTTCAGGTTGAAAAAGTTCTTGAGTTTAACCACCCAGTTTGTGTTCTGCTGACCGGATTTATCAATTCCGATGAGTGTCGCACCGATGATGGCAGGCATGATGTTAATGGCTTCGGCAACCTTGCCATGGCTTGATGAGCCGACATACGAATCCATCAGAATGGGGGTCACTGCCGGATAATTGATGCCATTAGCCGGACTGATGGTGGTCATGGGCAAATAGGTACCGGTACGGCTGGTGTCAAAGACGAAGGCATCGTAGTTGCGCGCCACTTGCTTCCAGTCTTGCATCAGATATGGTGTAGGTTTGTCCGGCATCAGTTCAATTCTTGGAATTGACCTTTGCTGAGCACGAATGAACGTTAAGCTGCCCAGCAACAGCATGATCATATGAAGTTTGATCTTTTGAGGCATATCAACTGTCAGGATTGTTTATAGATTAGATATCCGTTGGTTTTCAACGAGGCCACACCCATCAGGATTTTCGCATCTTTGGGTACTATGACTCGTGTCTTTTTGCCGAAATTGAGGACCACTGTGATAGTCGTCCCTTCATAGGAACGAGCGTACCGGATGAGGTCACCGTGACGTTCCAGCCGGACATAGT
>JAUZOU010000504.1 GCA_030706285.1 Bacteroidota bacterium | reverse complement strand
ATGTAATCGGTTACATCATCCAGCATACTGGCCAGGTGCTGGATATCCTCCCTGTCGAAAGGCGTGATGAACGTCGAATTTAGCTCGTCAAAGATTTTGTTCGATAACTGATCCCCTTTCTTTTCCTGTTCCTTGATTTTTTTGTAATAGTCGAGTGCCAGATTATGGTCATTTTTCTGAACGCAATCGATAATCAAATCAGATACTGTCAGAAGAACGTCTGACATTTCTTTTAGAATGGGAAAAAACTTAGATTCTTTGGGTGTGAATTTACTGAAGACGGAATTATGCATAGGACTGATTTTATGGATGTTGTTGGTTTTGTAATCGAGTCGTCGCAACAGAACTGAAATACGAAGGCGCTTAAACATTCATCAGTACAAAGATATTTTTTTTACCCGTTTCATTAATCATTTTTCAGAGAATTTATGAATTTTTTCCCATGTTGGCTGTGGCTTATACTGTTACCGGACTTTCTTTTCCTGTACAGACAGTTTTCAAGCGAAAAGATGGAGCAGGAGTAGGGCGTCTTTCGTACCTCACGGCCGATGGCGACGAGGCCGCTGATCGAACTGATCGTCAACGATAGCCATGGTTCGTCAGAATTCAGCTGTAAAACGGAAATTCAATAATCTACCCGTCAGATAGTTGGGCACTGCCCATTGCCGGTTGTCGATGTCGGTTACCCAATAATACGAGTTGACATTGTTGGTGCTAAGCAGGTTGAAACAGTCGACGCCGATCCAGAGATTTTTAACCCATTTAAGTGCGCTTTTTCTCATAAAGACATCCTGATCGGGGGAGAAAACCCTTGACAGGCCGATGTCAATCCGCCGGTAAGGCGGCATTCGCAACGTGGCAAAAGACCTGCCTTCGTTTGGGGGGCCGAAAGGCAGTCCGTCAGCCCAGATAAGCTTCAGGTTCATGGTAAATCGGGGATCGCTTGGAAAATAATCCTGGAAGAAAACCGACACGTTGTAGCGCTGTTCATTGGGGCGTGGCACCGTCACGCCATCGATGGTTTCCTGGCTTTTCATCAGGGACAGGCTGATCCAGGAGTCTGTACCCGGCACGAATTCACCGAATAGTTTCATGTCCAGTCCGGCCGTATAACCATCAGCCATGTTCCGCCCATAATAGCGGATGCGGACATTGTCCACCGTATAGGGAATCAGGTTGCTCATGTCTTTGTAATAGAGCTCCGTCGTCAGTTTAAAGGGTCTATCCACCCAAATGAAGTGATAATCCATACCGGCGACGTAATGGATGGTTTTCTGTGCTTTGATATGCTGGTTGAGCACAATCTGTGTAACGCCGTTGATGGTAGCCGTATCGCGCAATTCCTTATAAAATGGGGTCTGGTAATAAAAACCGGAAGCCAGTCTGAAGGTGAAATCTTTTTTCCAGGCCGGCATGAACGCAATGGACGCTCTCGGGCTGATCAATGTTTCCTGATTGTAATCCCAGTAATTGCCTCTGACGCCACCGGTCACTACAAATAATCCGGGGCTTTTTCTGAACCGCCAGGTGTCCTGAAGATAGCCAGTCAGCCGGTTGCTGATCATATCCACCTTGGAACGCATGTTGTAAACCAGCTTGATTTGTGAATCGCTGTAGGGCAGGGCATATCCGGCAGAATCCCGCATTTCCCATTCGCGCAGTTTGTCGTGGATGATTTCTTTTTGATAACCGACGCCCCATTGACCGGTATGTCCGTCTAGCTTCCATTCGCCATAGTGAGTGATGTTGAAGACACTGGCTTCCAGGTGGTTTCGGGCGTGTTCGTGGTAAGTGCCCACCCCGATCAGCGTCTCGTTGTCTTTATCTTCCTGGTTGTTCTTAATCGGTGTTGAGCTTAAATAATACTGGCCGGTAATGTCGTAATTCTCATCCTCATCCGTACGAAAAACCGACGACTGTAGATTCAGCTGAACGGCATCGGACAGTCTCTTTTTTAATTTCAGTGAGCCGAACGATGTTTCGAACAGATCCTTTTCCTGTCCGTCGAAATAGATATTCAGGTTGTATTTTTGCTGAAAGGTGCCGAAGGCAGTGCTGCTTGAATCCGGTGCAAACTGGTAACTGTTTCTGGAATAATTCCCCAGGAAACTCAATTCCGTGGTCGGGGTCAGTTTCCAGGTCATATAGGTTTGATAGTCGGTAAAAGACGGTTTGTAAGTGCCTTTAGTGTCAAGTGTTCCCAGCAGATAAGCGTTGGTTTTGTAACGGAATCCGTGTATCTGGGTGAATTTTCCATTTTTGGAAGCTTGTCCTAGATACAGATTGGCTCCCAACAAACTACCGGAAGCAACGGCTTCGAACGATTTAGGCTGTTTGTATTCGATATCGAGTACGGAGGACATCTTATCACCATATTTGGCGTCAAATCCACCT
>JAUZOU010000503.1 GCA_030706285.1 Bacteroidota bacterium | reverse complement strand
ATTTCGACGGCAAGGAACTGGAGCGTTCTTATGAATCGGAAAGCAATTATCGCAAGGAATGGAATGAAATCATGGATTATCTGGTCTCCAATCCGTGTGTTGTTATCTGGACCCCTTTCAATGAAGCCTGGGGACAGTTCAAAACGCAGGAAATTGTTGAATGGACCAAGCGCCACGATCCGTCCCGGTTGGTCAATCCGGCCAGCGGAGGCAATTTCTACCATCATGTGGGCGATATCCTGGACTTACACAATTATCCTGCCCCGGAAATGTATCTGTACGATTCCGAGCGTGTCAACGTGCTGGGAGAATTTGGAGGCATCGGATTTGCCGTAAAAGAGCATTTATGGCAAACTGATCAGAATTTCAGCTACATCCAATTCAAAAGCGGTAAAGAGGTCACCGACGAATACATCAACTACGTACAGATACTGAAAGAGTTCATCAAAAAAGGTTTTTCCGCTGCCGTCTACACACAAACCACCGATGTGGAAGGAGAAGTAAACGGACTGATGACCTATGACCGGAAAGTCCTCAAAATTGATGAACAACGTGTCAAAGCGTTGAACGAAGAGATCTGCAGAGCTCTTGGCAACTGATTTGCAATAAAAAAACGATTAACCTACCATCATACCATCATGAAACATTTTGTTAAACAATCACTGTTCATTTTTCTCTTATTTCTCGTTTGCAGCAACTTGTCTGCACAGCTACCCCAGTTAGGTAAAAACAAGATCGAAGACATTGTCGCAGCCATGACGCTGGATGAAAAAATCGATTTAATCATGGGGCTCGGTGACGCCACCTGGAAAAATCCTCCAACCGGTGAAAAAACAGTTATTATAGACCAGGCGGCCGGCTGCACTTATAAAATACCCCGTCTCGGCATCCCGCCGACTGTACTGGCAGACGGTCCTGCCGGACTCAGAATTAATCCCAGTCAAGAAGGAGCCGACCATTTGTATTATTGTACAGCATTCCCGACGGCAACGGCATTAGCCTCAACCTGGAACCAGCAACTGGTGGAGAATGTCGGCAAAGCCATGGGCAACGAGGTCAGGGAATATGGCTGTGATGTTTTTCTGGCTCCTGCCATCAATATTCAACGCAATCCGCTTTGCGGAAGAAACTTCGAATACTACTCCGAAGACCCGTTAATCGGTGGAAAACTGGGCGCTGCCATGATCAGGGGCGTGCAATCGAATGGCGTCGGGACAGCCATCAAACATTTTGTCGCCAACAACCAGGAATCCAACCGCCAATCGGTCAACGAGATCATCAGCCAGCGGGCGTTGAGGGAAATTTACCTGCGCGGATTTGAGATTGCCATCAAAGAATCGGCTCCCTGGATGGTCATGTCCTCTTATAATCGTGTCAACGGCTTCCATACAGCAGAAAACAGAGAACTGCTTACGACTATTTTGCGGGACGAGTGGGGCTTCAAAGGCATGGTCACGACAGACTGGTTTAGCGGTACGGATTGGACCAGTCAGGTCTACGCCGGTAATGACATGCTGATGCCTGGTTGTTATCAGCGAGACGAGCTGAAAAAGGCTATTCTTGATCGCCGGCTGGATGAAAAAGTGCTGGACAGAAATGTGGCACGTATCCTCGAATACATTCTGAAGACGCCCCGCTTCCGGAACTATCGTTTCTCAACCCGGCCCGACCTGGCCGCTCACGACATCGTTGCCCGCAACGCGGCCGAAGAAGCCATGGTGTTGTTGAAGAATGAAGGAAATACATTGCCCTTGAAAGGCGTTACAACTATTGCCTTGTTCGGAAAGACTTCCTATCACTTTATCGCCGGCGGAACCGGCAGTGGCGAAGTCAACTACAAACAGGCCGTATCCCTACAGGAAGGCTTGGCAAAAGGTGGATTTAAGATTTCACCTTCTTTGCAGCTATGCTACCTCCATTACATTGATTCGCTGGTTGCTTCCAAAGAAGACAAAGACAAAAAATTTGCCGTCGACTTCTCCGGCGAAATAGCCCTGAGTGACAAGCTGATCAACGATCAGGTAAAGAAAACAGCTATTGCCGTCATAACCATCGGGCGTTGTTCCGGCGAAGGCTGGGATCGAAAAGAAGGCGATTACTTTCTTATTTCTCAACAAGAGAGGCACCTGCTGAAAAAAGTTTCCCAGCTCTATCATGCTGCGGGCAAAAAGGTCGTTGTGATCCTGAACATCGGAGGTCCCATTGAAACAGCCAGCTGGAAACAATATGCGGATGCCATTCTGCTATCCTGGCAGACGGGACAGGAAGGCGGAAATGCGTTGGCAGACATCTTAAAAGGAAACGCCAACCCGTCCGGAAAACTGGCTGTCACTTTCCCTGTCAACTATACAGATGTACCTTCATCAACCACTTTCCCGGGCGAACCGGCAGAAAATCCT
>JAUZOU010000502.1 GCA_030706285.1 Bacteroidota bacterium | reverse complement strand
GAGACCCGGTTTTTAGCTTTTCGAATCGGAGCTAGCAGCCTGTCCGGGCTAGCGGAACGGCGAGGCAAACAGCATTCAGGCCATTGTCATTTTAACTGTATTTGCCGATTCTGGTTACAGGCGACTTAAAGCAACCACCTGATCAACACCTTCCCCATAGCTACTATTGAAAATTTTAAACTTTCTGTTGATCGGGATGGACGCTTAGTCCACAAGTTTTCAATTTGATCCCAAGTATTCAACTTGATCCGTCAATCCCGCCAACGTACCAAAAACACCAAAGGACTAAATCCTGCTTTTACACCTGATTTAGTCCTTTTACTTTTTACCATGCTGATTGTCAGCAGGTGTTGTGATCCCGTGGAGACTCGAACTCCAATCGATGGAACCGGAATCCATTATTCTATCCATTGAACTACGGGACCTTGACGCGTGCAAAAGTACAATAAAAAATGCAATCGCTGAAAAAACGCGCACAATAATGTCAAACTATTCCCGTGATTCGTTAAATAGCGCAATACCTTATATTTAGTTTGTTTAAATGAACATTTTGAAAAGCTATAGTAAGTTTTAACCAGTGAAGCCTTACATTTTGTCATTTTTGTTTATATTTGCAAGCAAACTATTATTCATCCTGCTATTTTATGAGTTACTTAATATTACCTCCTAATTATAAGGCATCTATCAGTCTTAAGCAAACCGAACAAGCCATCAAACTGTTGAAAGATTTTTTCCAGCAAAGTCTGGCAGCTGAACTCCGTTTGCGCCGCGTTACCGCTCCGTTGTTCGTGCTGGCCGGCAAAGGCATCAACGACAACCTTTCAGGAAAAGAACGTCCGGTCAATTTTGCCATCAAGGATATGCAAGACGCCCATGCGGAAATAGTCCACTCACTGGCCAAATGGAAACGGCTTACCCTGGCAGAATACTGTATGGAAGAGAATTACGGTATCTACACCGACATGAATGCCATCCGTGCCGATGAAGAGCTTGGAAACATGCATTCGCTATATGTTGACCAATGGGATTGGGAAATGTGCATAAACGACAAAGACCGCACCATCCATTTCCTCAAATCTGTGGTCAGACGCATTTATTCCGCCCTTCGGCAGACTGAATTTATCCTGTACGAACAATACCCGAACCTTCCCCCTGTTCTGCCGGAAACCATTACCTTCATTCATTCGGAAGAATTACTGAAAAAATATCCGGGCATGTCACCCAAAGAACGGGAAAATGCCTTTGCCAAAAAACATAAAGCCATCTTTGTCTTTGGCATCGGTGGTAAACTATCCGACGGTTCCAAGCATGACGAACGGGCTCCGGACTATGATGACTGGACCACGCCGAACGAAGACGGGTATTTGGGTCTAAACGGAGACCTGATCGTCTGGAACGACGTATTGGACTGTTCTCTCGAATTATCGTCCATGGGAATCCGTGTCGATCGGAAAGCATTGCTGAAACAACTCGAAATCTGTGGCTGCGAAGACCGCAAAGAGCTGTACTTCCATCAGAAACTGCTTAACAATGACCTGCCCCTATCCATCGGCGGAGGAATCGGCCAATCCAGACTGTGTATGTTCCTGCTCAAGAAAGCCCATATCGGCGAAATCCAGTCAAGCATCTGGCCCGAAGATATGCGGATTAGCTGCCAGGAAAACGGTATCATCCTGATCTGATCCTCTCGAACAACCACAAAGGAATGTCTCAACCGTTTTTTTAAGCCTCAGAAAATTGAATCGTTGAGATTGATCTTCGATAAAATCATATAAAGTAGGCACCTCAAACCCTTGAAATGGCCCCCAAAAGTTGGACAAAAAACTTTTGGGGGCCATTTCACTTTTAAGACACCCTCCTCGGTTTTATTCACAGACCGTGACATGATAGCACGCCTGCTTCACTTCCCTCACCACACGGCATTTTCCTTCCTCTGACATCTCCGTCAGCACCTCAGCCAACGGATGTCTCATCATATCATGCCGGCAGTATCCTTCAGGTGCAGCCTTCCCATTAACAGGAATAAATTCTTTATAGGAAATATCAATCGACGTACCATACAAATGAGAAGAAACCGACTTGGTCGCGTTGAAATTATGCTTTTCAAGTCCATTTTGGCTTTCCTCCGTTCGAAGAACCGAACTGATCATCAGATAATAAGGCTGAATATCGATTTCTGCCAGCTTCTCCTGAAAGCGCTTTCCAATCTCATCCAGTAACTCATCCGCCTTGGGAACAACATACGGAAACGAATGCGTCAGGTGTTTCAGCCGGTATAAATCACACTCTTTCAGCTCATGCAGCTTTCCACACCGGACCATCGACGGTAGCTGTTCTTCCAGCAGGACATTGGTCGCAAATGGCTGTATGCCAAGTCGCTTGGCACTTTCCAGATGAAGTTC
>JAUZOU010000501.1 GCA_030706285.1 Bacteroidota bacterium | reverse complement strand
TTTGCTCAATTTCAGTGTGGAGTTTTTTAAGAGCAAACGGCCGGAAATGGAGACTTGGTTTGAAAAATTGACTGATTATCTGAAACCGGTACTGGAAACGGGCAAGCCGGATTTGTCGGAGGTCCGGTTTGTCTACGATTTTTACCGGGTACACAGAGAATGGCTGATGCAGGATAAGATCGAACAGCAATTGCTAAAAAAATTGGTGCTTCAAATGGAAGATGGCATTATTCTGACTGTACAGAAACAGAAAAAGCCTTTTTTGCGCAGTAATTACGTCCCGATCGAATCTGATGAAATGGAGGAACCGGTACAACTGACCGAGAGAGAAAAAGAAGTGCTGACGTATGTGGCATTAGGTTTTCTCAATAAAGAAATCGCAGCTCAACTGAATATCGGCCTGACAACAGTGATCACACACCGGAAGAAACTAATTGAAAAACTGGGTATTAAGACGGTATCTGGGTTGACTGTTTATGCTCATACGCATGGTTACATTGACTAGGTATCCTCATTAATGAGGATTGACACTTCCTGTTTTTAGTTATTCCTTTGCGGCTTCATTTAATTTGCAATAGAATGAGGTCGATTAGTGTAGGTTTTCTGATGCTTCTGGCATCGTTTGTATCAACTGCGGCTGTAAAGGAAAAAGCGGCAGTGAACAAGTTCGCTGAACAGACTGTCAGGAACGACAGCCTGTTTGTCAATCTGAATGACGTATTGGTTTACAAATCGTTGCGCGACAATGCGTATGTCGGGCAGGCACCAGTCTCTTCCAGCACTCTGTCTGGTAGTAAGCTGGAATCGATGAATGCTGAGAATTTGAAATCACTGGCTGTGTATGTGCCAAACCTGTATGTACCGGATTATGGCTCTCCGTTGACGTCGGCCGTTTATATCAGAGGACTTGGATCCAGACTGAATACCTCAGCTGTGGGGTATTATGTTGACAATATCCCTTATCTGGACAAGTCCGCCTTCGATTTCGAATGGCAGGACATTCAGTGGGTGGAAGTGTTGAGAGGTCCGCAAGGCACGTTGTATGGGAAGAATGCTGTCGGAGGGTTGGTCCATATTCATACCTGGTCACCGTTTGACCGTCAGGGCACGACTTTCCGCCTGTCTTACGGGAGTTACAACGATTTGAACGTGCAACTGTCGCACAGCCGGGTGTTGAATCCGCACTTGGCTCTTTCGGTTTCCGGGAATTACAACCAACTTGACGGTTTTGAAAAAAATACTTATACGAACAAGCATTGCGGTGCGCGTCAGTCGGCTGGCGTCAGTACTAAGCTGGCCTACCGGTCTGATAATGACTGGAAAGCTGACTTGAACCTCCATTATGATTATGTCGATCAGCAAGGATATGCCTATGCACCGTACGATGAAACATCGCATGTGGTCAGTTACAACGATCCGGCTTCGTACAATCGTCAGTTGCTGACGGCTGGGCTGTTGCTGGAAAAACAATCGGAAAACCTGATCTTTAATTCCATGACCGGCTATCAATGGATGAAAGACAACCTGTGTCTGGATCAGGATTTTACACCTGCTTCGATTTTTACGCTCAACCAACGTCAAAATCTGAATGCTCTGACACAGGAATTTGTCCTTAAATCGAAGGACAAGCAGGCATGGAAATGGGTGAACGGGTTGTTCGGATCGTTTAAGAATCTCCGTACCAATTCTCCGGTCTGCTTTAAGAAAGATGGCGTCAGCATGCTTGAAGCAAGCATCAATGGTAACATTCCATCTACTTACAATATGACGTTCGATCTGACGGACGATGAACTGAAAATGCCAAGCCGGTTTACCGAAAATGATTATTCTGCCGCCTTGTATCATCAATCAACGTATCAAATCCCGTCGGTCGACGGACTGTCGGTCAGTGCCGGTTTGCGGTTGGATTACGAACGGGTATCGTTGGATTATGCCTCTTCAGCGTTGATGAATACTGCCTATACCATGACTAGAGGCATGATGTCCATCGGTGATAATCTAGCCGTTCATTCGCTGTTGAACGGCAATCTGGCTTCGAATTTCTGGCACTTGATTCCAAAATTCTCCATTGAATATGCCTTTAATAAGCAGAACAAACTGTATGCTTCGGTGACCAGGGGCTTTCAGGCAGGAGGCTATAACATTCAGCTGTTTTCAGACTTGCTGCAGAAACAACTCCAGGCAGATATGTCCGTTCAACTGAAAAATAGCATTGCGCAACAGCTTCAGCCTTATGTCAATATGGGCATGCCACAATCGGCCATCAATACGATTGTCTCTCACATTCCGACCAGTGCCGGTGTGGAAAATGTGGGGAAAGTGATTGCCTATAATCCTGAATATAGCTGGAATTATGAACTTGGATTCCATTCGGAGCCAGTGAACGGAAAACTTCAGATGGATGGCGCCG
>JAUZOU010000500.1 GCA_030706285.1 Bacteroidota bacterium | reverse complement strand
TTCAATGGACCAACTGTTTGGCAGCACATTCGATCAACAACTGATGATTCAGACGCCATCGCTTTGGTCACCTGAAACGCCCTCACTTTATACGGCTGTCACAAAGCTCTTTGCGGGCGGCCGGCTCATTGATTCCTGTTCGACCCGGTTCGGCATCCGTTCCATTAGCTTTAGTGCCGAAACTGGCTTCCAATTGAATGGTATCACCCGTAAGATCAAGGGCGTTTGCCTGCATCACGATCTTGGCCCGATAGGAACGGCGGTCAATGTTTCAGCCATCCGGCGTCAACTGACCATTCTTAAAGATATGGGATGCGACGCCATTCGTACGTCCCACAATATGCCTGCCCATGAGCTGCTCGACCTTTGTGACGAAATGGGATTTATGGTAATGGATGAGGCGTTCGACGAATGGAAACAACCCAAATGCAAAAATGGCTACAACCGGCTCTTCGACGCGTGGGCTGAAAAGGATCTGGTCAATTTTGTCCGGCGTGATCGCAACCATCCGAGTATTATCTTATGGAGTATTGGCAATGAAGTGCCGGAACAGAGTCTGAGAAACGGGAGTAGGGTGGCTCATTTCCTTCGGGATATTATCCATCGCGAAGATCCGACACGTCTGGTGACAAGCGGTATGGACAGGGTTGATCTGGCGATCGCAAACCAGTTTGCGGCCACGTTGGATGTTCCAGGCTTGAATTACCGGTTGCCCAAATACCAGCTGGCTTATGACCTGTTGCCTCAAGGGTTTATTTTGGGGAGTGAAACCGCTTCTACCGTCAGCTCCAGAGGTATCTACAAATTTCCTGCCCAACCAGGTAAAGAGGTGAAATACGCTGATCATCACTGTTCTTCATACGATTTGGAGGCTTGTTCCTGGTCTAATTTACCGGACGAAGACTGGGCATGGCAGGACGATAAAAAATGGGTTGTCGGTGAATTTGTCTGGACTGGCTTCGACTATCTTGGAGAACCGACACCTTATGATGCCAATTGGCCATCCCGTTCATCCTATTTTGGCATTTGTGATTTGGCCGGCTTGCCAAAAGACCGGTATTACTTATACCGTAGTCGTTGGAATCCAACAGCACAAACACTGCATGTGCTGCCACACTGGAATTGGAAAGGCCGTGAAGGCCAGGTGACGCCGGTGTATGTCTATACCAATTATCCCGAGGCTGAATTATTTGTTAACGGCAAGAGCCAAGGCCGTCTGAAAAAAGGTACCACAGGATTGGAACGTTACCGGCTGATGTGGCAGAACGTCCTCTACGAACCTGGTACGCTGAAAGTTATTGCCTACGATGCCCAGGGGGAGGTCGTTGCCTCAAAGGAAATTAAAACGGCTGGTAAACCTGCCCGTATCGTATTGAATGCCGATCGCACCGAGTTGAATGCCGATGGTAAGGATCTTTCCTTTGTTACGGTTCGTGTGGTGGACAAAGATGGCAATGACTGTCCTGATGCTACCAATCAGTTATTTTTCAAGGTAAAAGGTGCCGGCACCTACCGGGCTGCCTGTAATGGAGATCAGACCTCCCTGGAGCAGTTTCAGTTGCCTGCCATGAAGCTGTTTTCCGGAAAGTTGGTTGTCTTGGTGCAATCCACGGAGAAAGCTGGTTCTATCACATTAGAGGTGACAGGAAGGAATATTCAGTCAGGAAAACTAACGCTGGTATCACATTGAAGCTATTTTTCGTAACATATATAAGTTGAACCAGACAAAAATGGACTATTTTAGTCCAACTTTTAAACGAGTGTTTTTAGGATTTATATAGTAACCTTATAATCTAATTATTATGCAACGAGTTGCGTTTAAAATGAAAATGACACCTGGAATGAAAGCCGAATATAAGAGGCGTCATAGTGAAATCTGGCCTGAAATCGTCGAATTGTTGAAAAAAAGTGGGGTCAGTGATTATTCGATTTTTTTGGATGAAGAAACGAATACCTTGTTTGCTGTACAGAAAATTGAAGGCAACATGGGCTCTCAGGATCTTGGATTCAACGAAATACAACAGAAATGGTGGGACTACATGGCTGATATTATGGCTGTCAATCCGGACAATTCACCGGTCAGTGTACCATTAGTTGAAGTATTCCATTTGGATTAACAACCGGATTGCTATCCGTTACAGGATACAATAATTTGAGGGAACCGCTGGACCAACCAGCAGCTCCCTCTTCTCTTTAAAACCAAAAACCACCTAAATAATTAAAAACTCGAAATGCTCTTTTAAAGAACCATTCATTAAAAAAACCTCTCTCTCTTTAAAACCAAAAACCACTAGAAAATTCATTTTGATGCAGGGACAGACATATCGTTGTATGACATCCGTCTATCATTCTTTCCCCGATGCGATGTGTTGTATGGCTAAATTCAGTACGCAATTAGCGCTGTATGTTGATA